>CALEMZ010000350.1 GCA_937910975.1 uncultured Pseudorhodobacter sp.
TCGCGCCTGTCCCATCGCCGCCTTTACCAAAAAGCATAAAGCCGCGCGAATATCCCCCACCACATTCGGCGTTCCCGCCTCCTCCCGCGTTTCAATATCGTCGCTGTAATCATGCGCAGTCGGGGAAACAAACCGCACCGTCCCGCCCCCCGGCTGAAACATCCGCCGCGAACAGACCGCCGCCTTGCGCACGATCATAACCCCCGAGGCCCCCGGCCCCCCCGGAAACTTATGTGCCGAGACCACGACCGCATCCTTTTCCGCATCCGTTCCCGCCCGCATATCAATTGGCAGGTAAGGCCCGCCTCCGGCATAATCCCACACCGCCAACGCGCCATGCGCCTTGAGCATCCGCGTCACCATATCGGCATCGGTCAAAATCCCGGTCACATTGGACGCCGCCGAAAACGCGCCGATGATCCGCCGCCCCTTTGCCGCCTCCAGCGCGGCCTCCAGCGCTGCCATATCCGGCCCGCCGGTCGCGGCCTCGCCAATCTCCACCACCTCCGCGCCGGTTTCGCGCCATGGCAGAATGTTGGAGTGATGCTCATACGGCCCGATCAACACTAAGGGGGGTTCGCCGCGCTCTACCGCTTCCGATATCCCGAGCAGATGCACCAGCCGGTTCAGCCCCGCCGTCGCCCCCGATCCGGCAAACACGGTGGCAAAACCGCCATCCGCGCCACATTCGCGCGCGATGATTGCGCGGGCCTCCCGCCGCATCCGCGTCATCGCCGCCCCGCAAAATGACGCCTCCGTATGGCTGTTGGCATAGAACGGCAGCACCCGCTCCATCACAAACCCCTCCACCTGCCGCAAGGCCCGGCCCGAGGCGACGTAATCGGCATAAAGCAGCTTTTGCACCCCGAACGGCCCTTCAAACTCCACCCCTTCGCCAATCACCCCGTCGCGCAGCCGCGCGGTCACATCGGGGGTGGCGAGGCTGGCTTCGAATTCCTGAAAGGCGGTTTGCATGGGTTGGCTCCGGGCTATAGGGTGTTTTTCCGATCATATACTGAAGCAAAAGGGGTAAAATTCACCTTTTTATATTGTCATTATGGTATAAGTTGGGTCAATTGATCGAATGAGTATGGAAAAGTTAGATCAAATAGACCGTGCGCTGCTCCGCGCCCTGCAGCGCGACGCGAGCCTTTCGCAGCGTGAGTTGGCCGAAACCGTGGGTCTGTCGCAAAATGCTTGTTGGCGCAGGCTGAAAGCGTTGCAGGAAAGCGGGCTGATCAAAGGCCAGACCATTCGCCTTGACGCGCAACAATTGGGCCTTGGTTTGACGGTTTTCGTCATGGTCCGCACCCGCAACCACAGTAAGGATTGGCTGGCGATTTTCCGGCGCGAGGTGATGAACATCCCCCATGTAATCGACTTTTACCGCATCGCGGGTGACTATGATTACATGCTGAAGGTCGTGGCCGAGGATATGAACGCCTTTGACCAGATCTACCAACGCCTCACAGCGAAGGTGGAGCTTGAAACCGTGACCTCCTACATCACCATGGAGGCGATTGCCGACGCGCGTGACCTGCCGGTTTGAACATTAGCGCAGCAGCCAGAGATAGATCGAAAACAACCCGATAAGCACCGGTTGATGCACGAGGTAAATTACCAAGCTGTGCCGCCCCGGCCATGTCAGCCGCGCCAGCCAAACAGGTGCTACGCCCCGTGTGAGTGGCCCCCGCGCCAGCATCAGCTTTGCCAATGCCATGCCCAGAAGGAAAATCCCGAACCACGGGAACACCGGCTCATAATCCATCGTATAGGGCGCGATCGTCCCCAAACCTGTCCAATAAAACAGCGGCCCGTCCAGCACCTCAAACCGCGCCATGCGGGGCAGCGCGATCACAACGACCGCCACTACCCCCAGCACCCAGACGGGCCAGCGTAGAAACGCCAACCCCAGCAAGGAAGCCAGCGCGATGGAATGCAGGATGCCAAAGAAAATAAAACTGTCGCGCATCGCCAGGAAAGTCGCCACCGTAATCAGGGCCGCCGCCGCCACCAGCACCCCAAACCGCCGCCAGAACGCAGGCCAGCGGATACCCTGATGATGCGACAAGAAAAGGCCGAACCCCGCTAGAAACACAAAGCTCCCCGCGACGAGCCGTGCAAACAGCGCCCAAAACCCGGTCACGGCATTTTGCGGGCTGGCAAAGCCAAAGAGGCTCAGATCATAGGTGAAGTGATAGATCACCATACCAATCACGGCCAGGCAGCGTGCCATGTCCAGCCAGATGATGCGCCCCGCCGGTGCTTTTGCCACTGTCACATCTTACCTGCCCAAATCAGTGCCATCTTGCGCCAAGCCATAGCGCAACCCGTCCGAAATTCCGACCCAAAAATGCGCAGCAAAGGTTTTGGTATACCGGGGCCACTTGCCATTCCCATGCCGCCGCGCAAAGGTATCGACGATTGCAGGCAGGGGCGCAAACCCCTCAAATTAGGGTGGGCCAATGGCGCAGACAGAAGATTTTGGCCAAACACCTGATGGTGCCACCGTACAGCAAATCACCCTGCGCGGCGGCGGGCTGACCGCATATTTGCTGACCTATGGCGCGACCCTGCGCGATTTGCGGCTGGATGGCCACGCGCCGCCGCTGGTGTTGGGGTTTGACAGTTTCGCCCCCTACATCAGCCACCCCGGCTATTTCGGTGCCACCGTAGGGCGCTGCGCCAACCGCATTGCGGGCGGGCGCTTCAGCTTGGATGGCACCACCTATCAGTTGGATATCAACAACGGCCCCAACCACTTGCACGGCGGGGCAGAAGGAATTTCGCAGCAGCTCTGGCAGGTTGCGGCCTTGGCCGAAAACAGTGCCACCCTTACCCTTACCGCGCCCGATGGTGCAGATGGCTACCCCGGCGCTTTGCACATTCGCCTGACCCTGTCGCTGCTGCCCGGTGGCGTGATGGACATGGTGATAGAGGGCAAGGCCGATGCCCCGACCCTGTGCAATATTGCCCATCACAGCTATTTCAACCTCGGCGCGGCGGATATCCTGTCCCACAAACTCCAGATCGCAGCAGAGCATTACATCCCCGTTGATGCGACCCTGATACCGACAGGGGCGGTTGCGCCAACGGCAGGCAGCGGCTTTGACTTCCGGGCCCCGCGCGGCTTGGGCGACGCCCTGCGCGGCATCGCACTTGATCACAACTTCTGCCTTTCACACGCGCGCCAGCCCATCCGCCCCGTCGCGCGGCTGTTCACCGATGAGGTAGCCCTGCAAATCGCCACCACCGAACCCGGCCTGCAAATCTATGATGCGGCGAGCATGGACGTGCCTATTGCGGGCCTGAATGGCCCGTTAGGGGCCTATGCCGGGCTTGCGATGGAGCCGCAGCTTTGGCCGGATGCCATCAACCACCCTGACTGGGCGCAACCCGTCCTGCGTCCCGGCGGCACCTATCGCCAGCACAGCCAATTCACCTTCGCCCGGCAGGAGGTCACATGAGCCACAGCACCGCTGTTATCGGCCTCGGTTCCATGGGGTGTGGCATCGCCGCCTCGCTTTTGCGCGCAGGCCACCGCACCCATGGCTATGATCTTAACCCACAGCAAACCGCCCGCTTTTTGGCGCAAGGCGGCGCGCCCGGCGTGCTGGCCGATGTGGCGGGCAGTCTTGATGCCGTGGTTGTTGTGGTGCTGAACGCCGCCCAAGCCGAAACGGTGCTTTTTGGCGCGCAAGGCGTGGTGCCGCATCTGCGCAAGGGCGCGGTTGTTATGGGCTGCGCCACTGTTCCGCCCGCTTTTGCCCGCCAAATGGCGGCGCGCTGCGCCGATCACGCGGTGCATTACCTTGATGCGCCCATTTCGGGTGGCGCCGCCAAGGCCGCAGCCGGCGCGCTGAGCATCATGGCCTCTGGCACGCGCGATGCCTTTGCTGCCGCACGCCCCGTGCTTGCCGCCACTGCGCAAACCGTGTTCGAGTTGGGCGATGCGGCGGGCGCAGGCTCGGCCATGAAAGCGGTGAACCAATTGCTTGCAGGCGTACATATCGCCGCCATGGCCGAGGCGCTGACCTTTGGGCTGACCCAAGGCGTTGCCCCCGACAAGTTTGTAGAGGTGATTTCGAAATGCGCAGGCACCAGCTGGATGCTGGAAAACCGCGCGCCTCATATCGTGGCGGGCGATTACACGCCACATTCCTCGGTCAATATCTGGCCCAAGGATCTGGGCATCGTGCTTGATATCGCACGCGAGGCAAAGTTTGCAGCCCCCATCACCGAAGCCGCGTTGCAACAATTCCTTGCCGCCGCAGCGCAGGGTCTCGGGGCCGAGGATGATGCCGCCGTCGCCAAGGTCTATGCCCGCAACGCAGGCCTCAAACTTCCGGGGGAGGCATGACTACGGTTTTAGGCTGCATTGCCGATGATTTCACTGGCGCGACCGATCTGGCCGGGCTTTTGGCGCGCTCGGGTGTTCGGGTATCCTTGCGCATCGGCGTGCCGGATGCCCCGCCAAGCGACCCGGCGGCGTTTGAGGTGATCGCCCTGAAATGCCGCACCGCCCCGGTGGCCGAGGTGGTGGCGGAGTGTCGCGCCGCGCTGAAATGGCTGCAAGCGGCGGGGGCAAAACGGTTTTTCTGGAAGTATTGCTCCACCTTCGACAGCACGCCCCAAGGTAATATCGGCCCGGTGGCCGAGGCGCTGATGGCGGATCTTGGCACGGATCAAACCATCTACTGTCCTGCCTTTCCCGAAAATGGCCGCGCGATTTTCATGGGCAATCTTTTTGTGGGTGAGTCCCCGCTGGCGGAAAGCCCGATGAAGGACCACCCGCTGACGCCAATGCGTGACAGCAACCTGATGCGTCTTCTGGCCCCGCAGGTCACCAAACCCGTGGGCCTTGCCAATCGGCTGACAGTTGCCAAAGGGCCGGATGCCTTGCGCGCACGGCTTGCTGATTTGGCAGGGCAGGGCGTGGCCCATGTCGTGGTGGATGCCGTCGCCAACGAAGACCTTTACACCATCGCCGAGGCCTGCCGCGAGATGCCGCTGATAACGGGCGGCTCTGCCATAGCCATGCCCTTGCCCGCGCTTTACCTTGCCGACGGCACCCTGTCGGCCAAGGCCCCACGCGTGCAAAAGCCCGACCTGCCGCCTGAAACGATTTTGCTGTCGGGCAGTTGCTCTGCCATGACGCGCGCGCAGGTTGCGGCCTATCCCGGCCCCAAATATCGGTTGGACCCGCTGCTCTTGGCCGCGCAAGGCCCGCAAGCCGCACGCGATTGGCTTGCCGCCCAAGACCTGACGCAAGCGCCCCTGATCTATGCCACCGCCGAACCTGAGGTCGTGCGCATAGCCCAAGCCCAGCTTGGCACCGCCGCGGCGGGCGAGGTTGTGGAGCGCGCACTTGCCACCCTTGCTACCGCCGCCCGCGACATGGGCGCGCGCCGCTTCGTGGTGGCCGGGGGCGAAACCTCGGGGGCGGTAACGCAAGCACTTGCTGTGCGCCTACTGACGATAGGGGCCGAAATTGCGCCCGGCGTGCCGTGGTGTTTTGCCGATAGCGCAGGCCAGCCCATCGCGATCACCCTGAAATCCGGTAACTTCGGCACGGAAAGCTTTTTTGCCGACGCTTTGGAAAGACTGACCGCATGAGCGAAGAAACCAAACTGCGAGAGTTGATCTGCACGCTGGCCAAATCCATGTTCGACCGTGGCCTGACAGGCGGCTCCACGGGCAATATCTCGGCCCGCACGCCTGATGGCGGCCTGCTTGTCAGCCCCACAGGCACCAGCTTTGGCCGATTGGACCCGGCGCGCCTGTCACGGTTTGACGCGCAGGGTGTCTTGATCGACGGCGACGCGCCCACTAAGGAAATGCCGCTCCACTCGGCGTTTTACGACACACGCACATCGGCGGGCGCGGTGGTTCACCTGCATTCGTGCCATTCGGTCGCATGGTCGATGATGCCGGGGGTGGATGCCGATGATTTTCTGCCCCCCATGACGCCCTATGCCATCATGAAGCTGGGCCGCGTGAAGCTGCTGCCGTTTTTCCTGCCCGGCGATCCTGCGATGGGTGAGGCTGTGCGCGGGCTTGCGGGTAAACGCAGTGCCGTGATGCTTGCCAACCACGGCCCCGTGGTCGCGGGCAAGGATATCGAGGCCGCCTGCAACGCGATTGAAGAGCTGGAGGATACCGCGCGCCTCGCGATGCTGATGCGCGGTTATGATGCCCGAATGCTGACGCCTGATCAGGTACAGGCGCTGGTGACGAAATTTGATGTGGAGTGGGAGGCATGAAGTTTTCCGCCAACCTTGGCTTTCTCTGGGCCGACCGCCCGCTGCCCGAGGCCATCCACGCCGCCCATAAGGCTGGCTTTGATGCGGTAGAATGCCATTGGCCCTATGACACCCCGGCGATGGATGTGGCGCGCGCCTTGGGCGAAACCGGGTTGCTAATGCTGGGCCTGAATACCAAGCGCGGTGATCTGGCCAAGGGCGAAAACGGACTTTCGGCGCTTCCGGGGCGCGAGGAAGACGCGCGCGCAGCCATAGATCAGGCCATTACCTACGCCCGCGCTATCAATGCGCAAAATATCCATGTCATGGCGGGCTTTGCCACCGGCCCGCTGGCTGCGGCGGTTTTTGTCGAAAACCTTGCCTATGCCTGCGATCAGGCCGCCCCCTTCGGCATCACCATCTTGATTGAACCGCTGAACCGCCATGACGCTCCCGGCTATTTCCTGACAACCACCGATCAGGCGCAAGAGATCATCAAATCCGTGGGGGCCGCGAACCTCAAGTTGATGTTTGATTGTTATCATGTGCAACGGATGCAGGGCGATCTGAGCCACCGTTTGGCGGCGTTGCTGCCCCTCATCGGGCATATCCAGTTCGCCTCTGTCCCGGACCGGGGTGCGCCGGATCATGGCGAGGTGAACTACACCTATATTTTCGCGCTGATCGCAGATTTGGGCTATAGCGCGCCACTGGGGGCCGAATACAAACCGGCCCTTGATACCGATGCCACCCTTGGTTGGCTGGCCGCCTACCGCCCGAAACCCCGCTGAGGATCATGCCCCGGATGCACAGTTTCGATCCCGCAGAACTTTCGACGTATCTCTCGGCCTATGTTCCGGGGTTTGACGGGTTGGAGGCGATTACCCGCTTTTCCGACGGCCAATCAAACCCGACATATAAGCTCACCACCAAATCGGGCAGCTTCGTGCTGCGTGCCAAGCCGCCGGGTGTGCTATTGCCCTCCGCACATCAGATTGAGCGCGAATACCACGTTATGCAGGCACTGGCCCAAACCGCCGTCCCGGTGCCAAAAATGCTGCACCTGTGCCGCGAGGATGCCCCCTTCGGCGCGGCATTTTTCGTGATGGAGATGCTGGAGGGCCGTGTGCTGTGGGACCCGCTGCTGCCCGGCATGACCCCGCCCGAGCGCACCGCGATCCATGACGCGATGATCACCACGCTGGCTAGGTTGCACAGCGTGAACCCTACCCAGATCGGCCTTGCCGATTTCGGCGCGCCTGGAAACTACTTTGCCCGCCAATGCGCGCGCTGGACCAAACAATACCGCGCGACCCAAACCCAAGCCCGCCCGGACGTTGATTGGCTGATCGACTGGCTGGCCCAAAACCTACCCGCGGATGATGGGCAAATTGCCATCACCCACGGGGATTTTCGGCTGGATAACATGGTATTTGCCCCCAACGCGCCGGAGGTTCTCGGCCTTCTGGATTGGGAACTTTCAACTCTTGGCCACCCAATGGCAGACTTGGCCTATCAATGCATGGGGCTGCGCCTGCCCAATTCCGGCTTGGTGCGGGGCCTGGGCGGGGCAGACCGCGCGGCCCTCGGCATCCCGTTTGAAGACACCTATATTGCCCGTTACTGCACCCTGCGCGGCATTGATTTACCGCGCAATTGGCCTTTTTATCTCACGTTTTCCTACTTCCGGCTGCTGGCGATTTTGCAAGGCATCGTCGCGCGCGCGCAAAGCGGCAATGCCTCCAACCCCGGCGATATGGTGGCGCTTGCGGCCTCAATCACCACTATGGCCACGGATGCCTGCGCCATCGCGCGCGGCGATTAACCTAACAGGTCGTCAAAGCCGGCCGCGCTCTTTGTCATCTTGGCCTGCACCGCTTTCATCAAATCTTCGGCCCGCAGCATGCCCGCGTTCCAAGTGGCAATCTGGTCCAGCCCTTCGGCCACCGAATGGTCGCGCGCGAAGGTAACCGCCTGTTTGATCCCGGCAATCGCGAGGGGTGATTTCGCGGCAATCTCGCGCGCCATCACAAGCGCCGCTGCAACCACCGCAGGCCCATCCGCATGCACCGTATTCACCACGCCCCAGCCGCGCGCCTCCTCTGCCGTAAAGCGCCGCCCGGTATAGGCCAGCTCGCGCACTACGCCCGGTGCCATCAGTTTTGGCAGGCGCTGCAACGTGCCCACATCCGCTGCCATCCCGATATGAATTTCCTCGATCCCGAAGGAGGCATCGGCACTCGCCAAACGAATATCGCAGGCGGAAATCAGATCAATCCCGCCACCAAGGCATACGCCCTGCACGGCAGCAATCACCGGAACACGGCAGGTCTCAAGGCTGCTGAGCGCTGCCTGATAACGCACAATCACTTCGCGCAAAGCATAGGCCCCGCGCGCCGGTTCCGCTTGGGCCAAACCCATCAAGCCCTGAAACGCGGCCAAATCCATGCCGCCGCTGAAATGCTTGCCGCGCCCCGAAAGCACCACGGCCCGCACGCCGGGATCAGCACCCAAAACACCCATCAAACGCGGCAAATCCTCCCAGAAATCAGGGGTCATGCTGTTGGCTTTTTCGGGGCGATTCATTTCCAGATGCGCAACGCCATCGGCGACGGATGTGGCAAAGAACATGCTGGCAAGTGGGTCCGTCATGGCTAGTCTCCGTATTTGCGCCGATAATGGCGGGGCAGGGGCTGTAAGACCAGCGTTCCGTGGCGGCACGGTCATGATGGCCGAGGATGATCAGCCCCGGCGCACGCACGCAGCGGATAGCGCGCCAACGCGTCATAGCGTGGGCCGTGCGGGGTGAGCGTGGATTGATAGAGCACCATTTCCGCCACCTCCCATGGCCCGGCCCGAAACCCCGCGCCATTGATCACGGCGCGTTCAAGCTGTACCGCCTCTTCCGGCCCCATCGCTGCAAAGCGCCCCAGCGTGATATGCGGCACAAAACGGCGCGCGGGGATATCCGCCCCGGCCATCCGTGTCGCACGCTCCACCTTGGCTTGAAGGCGGTCCATAGGCTCCGACGGGGTCAGGGCTGCCCAAACCGAATGCGGCTTGGCCTTGCCGAAAATACCGAAGCCGGAAAGCGAGGCCTTAAACGCGGGCATGTGCAGGGCCGAAAGCCCCTCATGCACGGCCTCCAACACCTCATCGCGAACCTCGCCCAGAAAGGCGAGCGTGATATGGAGATGGTCCCGGTCCACCTTGCGCGGGATCGGCAAAAGGAATTGCTGTACCGCCAATTGGCTTTTCACATCACCCGGCACATCCAGCGCTATAAATGCCCGCATCATCCCCGCCTCTCCAGCCATTCTGTCGCGTGACACAGCCCCTTCGCCGCCGATACCTGCAGGAGATACCCGCCCTAGCGGGCAGCGATATACCTCAGGCCTGATGCACAGCGACCCCATGGCACCCCAACTGAGCCGTTCTTCGCACCCTGCCCGCTCCACTATTCTCCTGCAAGTGGAAGAAACCTTGTATTTTCAAGCATTTTTGCTATATCTTAACCCATAAGCCGCAAATTGGCCGCCATTCCGGCAGGCCCGGCACCACAGGCAATATCAGGTTACTCATGCCCAAATCTCCTACCCCCGCTTCCAATCCGGCGGTGGAAGCTCCCAAAAGCCAATACGGCGCGCTGTGCTGGCGTGCTGGCAAGAACGGTGCCGAAGTGCTGCTGATCTCCAGCCGCGAAACCGGGCGCTGGGTGATCCCCAAAGGCTGGCCTATGAAAGGCCGCAGCGCGGCCGAGTCGGCGGAGATCGAGGCTTGGGAAGAGGCCGGCGTCAAAGGTGCCATCGCGAAGGCCAAGCTTGGCCAATTCACCTATCACAAGATATTCAAGCGTGACACCGTTCAGGAGCACGCGCAGCCTTGCTTGGTGGAGGTGTATCCGCTTGAGGTGACACAAATTTCCCCCGAATTCCCCGAGCATCGCCAACGCCGTCGCAAATGGTTCGCGCTTGAAGCGGCTGCCCGCAAAGTCGCGGAAGTTGAGTTGAAGGCACTACTCGCGGGCTTCAGCCCGCCGCTGCCAATGCCCCCAAACGCCAACCAAGACTGTGCGCCATAACGTTGCTAAGGGTGAACTGGTCCGCCTTTGCAGGCTTGATTCCCCCCGCAAATAGCTTAGGTAAGCCGCTTATGCTGGGCTTGCGCTGAAGCAGGCCCACCCCTTAACAGGCGATGATATGATCCGCTATTCGCTCAAATGTGCCGCCGATCACAGCTTTGAAAGCTGGTTCCAGTCGGCTGCCGCTTTTGATGCGCTGGCCGATACGGGCCATATCACCTGTCCCTTCTGCAGCAGCGCCGAAATCTCCAAATCCCTGATGGCCCCCGCCGTCACCCCCGCGCGCAAGACGGGCGTTCCGAGCCTGGAAAAACCGCTCTCCACCCCCGCCAATCCGCAAGAAAAGGCGCTTGCCGCCCTGCGCGCCGAGGTGGAGGCAAACTCCGATTACGTCGGCAAGGGCTTTGTGGCGGAAGCCCGCAAAATGCACGAAGGCACCGCCCCCTCCCGCGCCATCCACGGTGAGGCACGGCTGGATGAGGCGAAAAAACTGATCGATGACGGCGTGCCGATCATGCCGCTGCCCTTCTTGCCGCCGCGCAAGGTGAATTAAGGCGTTTCGAGTTTTCATTGAGTCACAGCATCGGCTTTTTGCCTTCGCGCCGGTTGCGCGCGAGGCCGTTTATTCCGGCTTCACACTCGCCGTCACATAATTCACCGATAAATCCCGTGTCGAAAGTGACCAATTCCAACTGATCGGGTTGAAGACCATCCCCTTGCGATCCACCGGCCGCAATCCGGCCTTCTCAAGCATTGCAAAAAGCTCATCGGGGGTGATGAACTTGCTCCAGTCATGGGTCCCTTTGGGTAGCCACCGCATCACCCACTCTGCGCCCACAATCCCCATCATGAAGCTCTTGGGATTACGGTTCAGGGTGGAGCAAATCATCAGCCCTCCCGGCTTCAACAGCCCCTGACAGGCCGTCAGAAATTCCTGCGGGTCGGCCACATGCTCGACCACTTCCATATTCAAAACCACGTCAAACAGCTCACCCTTGGCGGCCAGATCTTCGGCCGCGCAATGCCGGTAATCGATGGTCAGCCCCATCTGCTCGGCATGAACCTGCGCCACCGGAATGTTGCCCGCCGCCGCGTCAGCGCCCACCACCTCGGCCCCCAAGCGGGCCATCGGTTCGGAAAGCAGGCCCCCGCCGCAGCCGATATCCAGCAAGCGCAGCCCTTTGAACGGTGCGGGCACGGTTAAATCCCGGCCGAATTCTGCGGCGATCTGGGTGGTAATATAATCCAGCCGGCAAGGGTTGAGCATGTGCAGCGGTTTGAATTTTCCTGTCGGGTCCCACCATTCCGCCGCCATCGCTTCGAATTTCGCGACTTCTGCGGGGTCAATCGTGTTCAGATTCATCGGTCACTCCTTGCAGTTTTGTGCCGGGACGGGCAGGCTTGAGGGACTGTATAGGACAATCATGGACCATAGATCAGGCCAAAAGAGCGCAGCCCAGTATTTATACCCCCCGCTAGATCCATTTGATCAACGGATGATGGAGGTGGGCGGTGGGCATCATATCTATGTGGAGCAATGCGGGCGCCCCGATGGGGTGCCGGTTATGGTGATCCATGGCGGGCCGGGGGGCGGGTGCAGCCCCGCGATGCGGCGCTATTTTGACCCCGAGGTTTACCGGATCATTTTGTTCGATCAGCGCGGCTGCGGGCGGTCGCGGCCCCATGCGAGCGTTGAGGAAAACACGACCTGGCATCTGGTTGCCGATATGGAGGCGATCCGCGCCGCGTTGGGCTTGGGGCCGGTGATCTTGTTTGGCGGTAGTTGGGGCGCCACACTGGCGCTGATCTATGCGATTTCTCACCCCGAGAACACGGCCCATCTGGTGCTGCGGGGCGTGTTCACGATGACGCAGGAAGAGCTGGACTGGTTCTACGGCGGCGGGGTAGGGCGGTTCTTTCCCGACCTTTGGCAGCGCTTTGTTTCGGCCATCCCGGAGGACGAGCAGGGCGACCTGATCGGGGCCTATCACCGCCGCCTTTTCTCCGGCAACTTGATGGAAGAGATGCGGTTTGCGCGGTTATGGGCAAACTGGGAGAATGCGCTTGCGACGATCGGGTCCAGCCTGATCGGGGGGGAGGGGCCTTCGGATTATGCGCGGGCGTTTTCGCGGCTGGAAAATCATTATTTCGTCAACAAGGGCTTTTTGGAGCATGACGGCTGGATCGTGAAAAATCGGCACCGGATTGAGGGGATCGGGGCGGATATCGTGCAGGGCCGTTATGATATGGTTTGCCCCCCGATTGCGGCTTATCAGCTTGCTGATGGGTGGGGGTTGGCCAGGCTGAATTTGATCCCGCTTGCTGGCCACGCGCTTTCAGAGCCAGGGATATCAGAGGCCTTGGTGCGGGTGATGGACGGGCTGCGGACGCGGTAGTGTCCGCAGCCATCCAGTCAGGCGCGCCCCAGCCTGCGTTTGTGCTGGGCGATGTGGAACCCCACCCAGCTTTGGTTCTGCGCCCCCTTGCCATCGCCTGCCCTTTCGCCTATATCCCCCTCAACAGAAGTTTCAGGGTCCAAACCTGATGCTACCGGAACCTGACGCGGGCCTGTGGGCCCGTTTTTTGTTTCTTGGATACCTTTTCATTCTTGGGATGCTGACATGTCCGACCTGATCGCCAAAACCGCCATTGACCGCCGTCTGGCAGAAATTGTGACCCCAGCCATTGAGGATTTGGGGTATGAGTTGGTGCGTATCCGGCTGATGAGCGGCAAGCTTAAGGTTTTGCAGATCATGGCCGACCGTCCTGATGGCGGGATCGTGGTGGATGATTGCGCGAAAATCTCGACGGCTGTTTCGGCAGTGCTTGATGTGGAAGACCCGATTGAGGATAATTACACGCTGGAAGTTTCCTCGCCCGGCATCGACCGGCCGCTGACGCGGTTGAAGGATTTCGATATGTGGGCCGATTATGAGGCGCGAATCGAGACGACGGAGCTGATCGATGGTCGCCGCCGCTTTAAGGGCGTGTTGCGCGGCACCGAGGGCGATGAAGTGCTGATTGAGTTGCAGGAAGGCGCGGAAGCCGTGACCATCGGGTTGCAGTTCGAATGGCTTTCGGATGCCAAGCTGGTTTTGACGGATGAGCTGATTGCCGAGATGCTGCGCCAGAAAAAGGCCAGCGGCAATTATGACGCCAATGAGTTTGACGAGATTGAAGAGACCGAAGGGGATGAGGCCGAGGCCGAAGATGCCCCCGTGACCAAGCACTGACACTGTAACCAAAGACTGACAGTCAACCGACTTATCGGAGATTAACGATGGCTATTACCTCTGCAAACCAGCTTGAACTGTTGCAAACGGCTGAGGCCGTCGCGCGGGAAAAGATGATCGACCCTGATCTGGTTATTCAGGCCATGGAAGAGAGCCTCGCACGGGCGGCGAAAAGCCGTTACGGCGCAGAGCTGGATATCCGCGTGACGATTGATCGGCGCACCGGACGCGCGACCTTTACCCGTGTGCGCACGGTTGTAGGCGATGATGAGGTAGAGAATTATCAGGCGCAGATGACCGTCAAAGAGGCCAAGGCGCATCTGGCGGACCCGAAGGTCGGTGATGAGATCATTGATGAGGTTCCCCCGGTTGATCTGGGCCGGATCGCAGCGCAATCGGCCAAGCAGGTGATCCTCCAGAAGGTGCGCGAAGCTGAGCGTGACAGCCAGTATGAAGAATTCAAGGACCGCAAAGGCACGATCATCAATGGTCAGGTCAAGCGCGAGGAATATGGCAATATCATCGTGGATATTGGCCGTGGCGAAGCGATTCTGCGCCGGAATGAAAAGATCGGCCGCGAATCTTATCGCCCGAATGATCGTATCCGTTGCTACATCAAGGATGTGCGCCGTGAGGCCCGTGGCCCGCAGGTATTCCTGAGCCGCACCGATCCGCAGTTCATGGCAGAGCTGTTCAAGATGGAAGTGCCGGAGATTTATGACAACATCATCGAGATCAAGGCCGTTGCCCGTGATCCGGGGTCGCGCGCAAAGATTGCCGTGATTTCCTATGATAACTCGATTGATCCGGTGGGCGCTTGCGTCGGTATGCGCGGTAGCCGCGTACAGGCCGTTGTGAACGAGTTGCAGGGCGAAAAGATCGACATCATTCCGTGGAATGCCGATCAGGCGACGTTCCTTGTGAACGCATTGCAGCCGGCCGAAGTGTCCAAGGTTGTGATCGATGAGGAAGCGGGCAAGATCGAAGTTGTGGTGCCGGATGAGCAATTGTCGCTGGCCATTGGTCGCCGCGGCCAGAACGTGCGCCTTGCCAGCCAGCTTACCGGGCTTGATATCGACATCGTGACGGAAACCGACGAATCCACGCGCCGTCAGGCAGAGTTTGCAGAGCGGACCGGCCTGTTCATGGAAGCGCTGGATATCGACGAGATGATGGCGCAGCTGCTGGTGTCGGAAGGCTTCATCACGCTGGAAGAAGTGGCCTATGTCGATATTGACGAATTGACGTCCATCGACGGGTTTGATGAAGGCACCGCGGGCGAGTTGCAGACCCGTGCGCGCGAACATCTGGAAGCGGCCAACACCAAGGCGCTGGAAGCGGCCCGCGCGCTGGGTGTGGAAGACAGCCTTGTGAACTTCGAAGGTCTCACGCCCCAGATGCTGGAGGCTTTGGCCAAAGACGACATCAAGACGCTGGAAGATTTCGCGACCTGCGCAGACTGGGAACTGGCCGGCGGCTGGACGACGGAAAAAGGCCAGCGCGTCAAGGATGAAGGCGTCTTGGAAAAGTTTGACGTCAGCCTTGAAGAGGCGCAGCATTTGGTCATGACCGCCCGTGTTATGCTGGGTTGGGTGGACCCGACGGAGTTGGAAACCACCGAGGATGACGGCGGGGAAGACGACGATACTGAGGAGGAGGAGGCCTGAGGGCTTCGGAAACCATGACACGCGGGGGCCGCCGGGACAAAGACCAGGACGATGGGCCGGAGCGCCGATGCATCGTCACCGGGGAAAGCCAGCCACGGGCGGGGTTGATCCGCTTTGTGGTGGGGCCGGAGGGTCAGGTGGTGCCAGATATTCTGGGTCGCCTGCCCGGTCGGGGTATCTATGTGGCGGCGGATCCCGCCGCAATTGCCAAGGCCGCCAAGAAAGGTTTGTTTTCTCGCGCGGCCCGGCAGGTCGTCACCGCGCCGGAGGGGTTGGCCGAACAGGTGGAAAGCCAGTTGGCGCGCCGTGTCATTGATCTGATCAGCCTTGCGCGCAAAGCAGGGCAGGCAGTGACGGGTTATGAGAAAGTGAAGGACTGGTTGGTAAAAAGGCAAGCGATTGCCTTGATCCAGGCCAGTGACGGGTCGGAACGCGGCAAAAGTAAGCTGCGCCCGCCCGAACGGAAGGATGGGTTCATCGGCTGTTTGACTGCTCAGGAAATGGGTTTGGCATTTGGGCGGGAACATGCAATACACGGCGCGCTTGCCGCTGGTGGACTCGGCCTTCGTGTTGTAGAGGAAGCGGCAAGGCTTGCGGGTTTCCGTGAGCAAGCAGGCGGGACGACCGCCGATGAGGATAGACAAGACGCATGAGCGATACAGACGGTAAAAAACCCCTCGGCCTTGGTGGCACCCCCCGTTCGGGCCAGGTGAAGCAAAGCTTCAGTCATGGACGCACGAAAAGTGTGTTGGTGGAAACGAAGCGCAAGCGCGTTGTCGTGCCGAAGCCGGGTGCTGCTGGTGCAGCCCCCGCAACTGGTGGAAATTCGCATCTGGGCGACCCTTCGAAACGGCCTGCTGGCATCTCGGACGCTGAGATGGAGCGCCGCCTCGCAGCCCTGCGCGCGGCAAAAGCCCGTGAGGTCGTAGACGCAGTGCGTCGCGCCGCCGATGAGGTTGCGCGCGATGAAGAGCGCGCCCGTAAGCGCGAAGAGATAGAAGTCAAGGAACGCGAGGAGCGTGAACGCGAGCAATCGCTGCGTGCCAAGGCCGAAGAAGAAGCACGCGTGAAGGCTGAGGCTGCTGCCGAGGTCAAGCGCGTTGAGGCTGCAAAAGCTGCGCCCCGCCCTGCGAAACCCGCAGCTGTGGCTCCCGCTGCAGCGGCGGAGGAGCGTGGCCCGATGAGTGCCAAGCCCGGCCTGACGCCTGCCCGTAGCAAGAATGACCGCGACCGTGACGGCCGCGCCGATGATGGTGGCCGTGGCAAGGCCAAGACCGATGACAACCGCCGTACTGGCAAGCTGACGCTGAACGATGCGCTGGCCGGTGAAGGTGGGCGTACGCGCTCCATGGCCGCTATGAAGCGCAAGCAGGAAAAGGCCCGGCTAAAGGCACTTGGCATGCAGACGCGCCCTGAAAAGCAGGTGCGCGATGTGAAGGTGCCCGAAACCATCGTGGTTTCGGAGCTGGCCAACCGGATGGCCGAACGCGCTGCCGATGTGGTGAAAAGCCTGATGAAGATGGGCTTGATGGTTACGATGAACCAGCCCATCGACGCCGATACCGCCGAATTGGTGATCGAAGAATTTGGCCACCGCATTGTGCGCGTGTCTGATTCTGACGTGGAGCAGGTGATCGAATCGGTTAAGGATGATGATGCAAATCTTCTGACGCGTCCGCCGATTGTGACGATCATGGGCCATGTCGATCACGGTAAAACCAGCCTATTGGATGCGATTCGCAATGCCAAAGTGGTTGCGGGCGAAGCCGGCGGGATCACCCAGCATATCGGCGCTTATCAGGTAACCACCGATAACGGTGCATTGCTGACCTTCCTCGACACCCCCGGTCACGCGGCCTTTACCTCAATGCGGGCCCGTGGCGCGCAGGTAACGGATATCGTGGTGCTGGTGGTTGCGGCGGATGATGCCGTGATGCCGCAAACGGTTGAGGCGATCAAGCACGCCAAGGCTGCGAATGTGCCAATGATTGTGGCGATCAATAAGATCGACAAGTATGACGCTAACCCGACCAAAGTGCGCACCGACCTGTTGCAGCATGAGGTTGTGGTGGAGGCCATGTCAGGTGACGTGCAGGATGTGGAGCTTTCGGCCAAAACTGGCCAAGGCATCGACAAGCTGCTGGAAGCCATAGCGCTTCAGGCTGAGTTGCTTGAGTTGAAGGCAAGCCCGAACCGGGCTGCTGCGGCTGCTGTGATCGAGGCGAAGCTGGATGTGGGCCGCGGCCCGGTCGCCACCGTTTTGGTGCAAAATGGCACGTTGCGGCGCGGCGATATCTTTGTCGTAGGTGAACAGTGGGGCAAGGTTCGCGCTTTGATCAACGACCAGGGTGAGCGCGTCGAAGAAGCTGGCCCTTCCACCCCGGTGGAGGTTCTGGGCCTTTCGGGTACTCCGGCGGCAGGCGATGTGCTGAACGTTGTGGAAACCGAAGCGCAGGCACGTGAAATCGCAGATTACCGTGAGAAAGCCGCCAAGGACAGGCGTGCGGCTGTCGGCGCTGCGACCACGCTGGAACAGTTGATGGCGAAAGCCAAGGCTGACAAGGACGTGGCCGAGTTGCCGATCATCGTGAAAGCCGATGTGCAGGGTTCTGCCGAGGCGATCATTCAGGCGATGGAGAAGATCGGCAATGATGAGGTGCGCGTGCGCGTGCTGCATTATGGCGTGGGCGCGATTACCGACAGTGATGTTAGCCTTGCCGAAGCGTCAGGCGCGCCGATCATTGGTTTTAACGTGCGGGCCAATGCCTCTGCGCGCCAATCGGCCAACCAAAAGAGCGTGGAAATCCGCTATTACAGCGTGATCTATGATCTTGTGGATGACATCAAAGATGCCGCCTCGGGCCTGTTGAAAGCCGAAGTCCGCGAAACCTTCATCGGTTATGCGCAGATCAAGGAGGTGTTCAAGGTAACAGGTATTGGCCAAGTTGCGGGCTGTATCGTTACCGAAGGCATTGCGCGCCGTTCGGCAGGCGTGCGTTTGCTGCGTGACAATGTGGTGATCCATGAAGGTACGCTCAAGACGCTGAAGCGATACAAGGACGAAGTGAAGGAAGTGCAGTCTGGCCAAGAATGTGGCATGGCGTTTGAACGCTATGAAGACATTCGCCAGGGCGATGTGATCGAGATCTTCGAACGTGAAGAGATTGAGCGCAGGCTGACCTGATCGGTCGGCACGAGATATGACAAAGGCCGGGCAATTGCCCGGCCTTTTGTTTGATGCTGGCTGTGATCAGCTTTTGCGTGTCGGCATGTTCGGTTTGGGGAGTATCCGAAACTCTGTGTATGAGGCTCAGCCCATGCAGGTTTGACGGGT
>CALEMZ010000351.1 GCA_937910975.1 uncultured Pseudorhodobacter sp.
AAAATGCACTTGCTAATCACGGATACTCGGGGGACGTCTTGAAGTAGCGAAAGGGGCTAGGTTTTGTCATCTGGCAAAAGCGTCAACCACATCCGGATTCAGGGCATCACCACAAACCAACCGGTGGCGCCCGAGTTGCCAGACATCGCCGGGATGTACGCGGCGCGGCACCTCTGCCGGCAAGATATCGTCGGCAGGATCATCCGGCTCTGCATCTTCCATCTCTTTGCCCTGATCGGGCGGGTATGTGCAAAACCATCACGCTAAGCTTTTAAAAGTGCCGCCATGTCCGGCACGACGGGGCGCTCATGATGAAGGCCAGCGGTGATGTTGCCATGCAAGAAGCCGGCTGGTGATTATACGTGCCCCCCGTAACTGCCCAGCAGTGGACCGTGCCTGAGCGCTGGCAAATCAAATGACCCTACGTCGAGCTTGGCAAATCGCGGAGCTACACGATAGGTTGAACACAGAAGGGCCACGCGCGTAGGAATCGTCCCGAGAACGACAAAGCGCGAGACGGCCAATGGGGGAGGATTTCGTGATATCAGAGCAACTGGCAGCCCGCCCGTGGCATGCCGCATATGGCACTACGCTGCCTGTCGAACTGCCGGAGCAGCGTCATCCGAGCCTCGCCCATATGGTCGATGCCGCCTGCGACCTGCATAAAAGCCACACGGCTTTTACTTGCGTGGTCCCCAACGGCATGAACGGATCGCTCAGCTATGCGCAGGTTGCCGAGATGTCGGATGCTTTCGCTGCCTTCTTGTTGACCTCCTGCGGGTTGCAACCCGGCGCGCGCGTGGCGGTGCAACTGCCCAATGGCCTGCCCTATCCGGTTGTCGCCTTTGGCGTGTTCAAAGCCGGATGCGTACTCGTTAATACGAATCCGCTCTATACGCCCAGCGAGATGGTGCATCAGTTCAACGATTCCGGTGCTGAGGTGCTGGTGATCATCGACATGTCGGCCGACAAGCTCGCCGAGGTGATCCCCCAAACCGACATCCGCGTCGTGGTGTTGGCGGGCGTGTCCGAGTTCTTCCCCGCAATCCCGAAGATGATCGTGCGCGGCGTGCAGAAGGTCTGGAGCAAAACCCTGCCCCCGGTACCAAAGCTGGAGGTCCCGGTTCTGCGGATCACCGAGGCGCTGGCCAAGGGCCGCGCGGCCAAGGTCGAGGTTGCCCCGCATTGGCGCGACCTGTGCTCCAATGATCTGGCGTTGCTGCAATACACCGGCGGGACCACCGGCGTTGCCAAGGGCGCGATGCTGACGCATGGCAACCTGCTGGCGAACGTCGATCAGGTGCAAGCCATGGGCCGCAGCCACATGACGGGCCACGAATGCATTCTGACGGCGCTGCCACTTTATCACATCTTTGCCTTCACCGCGAATTTGCTGACGTTTTTCGACATTGGCGCGCGCAACATTCTGGTTCCCAGCCCGCGCCCGGTGCAAAATTTGCAACGCGCGCTGGAAAACTATCGCGTCACCTGGATCACCGGGGTCAACACGCTGTTCAACGGGTTGATGAACGAGGAATGGTTTGCGGCCTATCCGCCCAAGCATCTTGTCGCGGCCATCGCCGGCGGCACGGCGCTGCACCAATCGGTTGCCAGCCGCTGGCAGGTCATCACCGGCACCCGCATTGCCGAAGGTTACGGGCTGACCGAAACCGCGCCACTGGTCAGCTTCAACCCGCTGTCCGATCTGGCAAAACCCGGCAGCATCGGATTTCCGGTTCCGGGCACCGATGTTTTGTTGGTGGATGACGATGGCAAGCCAGTTGCTTCCGGCCTGCCCGGCGAGTTGATCGTGAAAGGCCCGCAGATCATGCGCGGCTATTGGCAGCGCCCAGATGAGACCAACGAGGCGATAAAAGCTGGCTGGTTTTATACCGGCGATGTGGCCGTGATGGATGAAGACGGGTTTTTACGCATCGTGGACCGCAAGAAGGATCTGGTGCTGGTATCGGGCTTCAACGTCTATCCCAATGAGATTGAGGACGCTCTGACCAAGATGGACGCGGTACTCGAGGCTGCGGTGATCGGCATTCCCGACGCCAAATCCGGCGAGGCTGCGCGCGCCTATGTGGTCAAGAACCCCGATCATGCAGGCGAGTTGACCCGCGAGGCGGTTATTGCCCACTGCAAGGTGCTGCTCACCGACTACAAAGTACCCCGCTCGGTGGTGATCCGCGACGAATTGCCCAAATCGCCCATCGGAAAGATCCTGCGCAAGGATCTAAAGGCCGAAGTGAAAGCCGAGTTTGCGGGCAAGTGACCGCGACGGGCCAGAAACGACCAAGATAGGATTACCGCGATGCTTACCCCACTTGAGACGACACTTCTGGGCGTGATGATGATGGTGATCATGCTGGGCATGGGTGCCAGTATGACGTTCCGCGATTTCCTGATCGCCTTTCGCAAACCCAAGGGGCTGCTGGTCGGCCTGCTCAGTCAGTTCGCCATCATGCCGTTTCTGGGCTATATGCTAGCGGTTCTGCTTGGCCTGCCATCGGCGATGGCGGTGGGGCTGATCTTGATCGCCTGTATGCCCGGCGGCACCACCTCCAATATATTTGCCTATTTCAGCAAGGGCGTGTTGGCGCTGTCAATTATGATGACCACTGTCTCGACCATGGCTGCCGTTGTCATGGTGCCGCTGCTCCTGTCATTCTACAGCGGGTTGGCAGGGGTAACGGGCGAATACGTGATCCCCGCCGCCAACGTGGCGCAGGTGCTGGTCGTACTGCTGGTGCCGACGGCACTTGGCATGGTGCTGCGCAAGGTCAACCCCAATGTCGGCGCCACGATTGAGCTGATCGGCTCGATGATGGGGGTGTTCGTGATCTTGTTCCTGATCGCGTCCTGGGTGCCGCGCAACTACCAGATGCTGCTGGACACACCGTTTCCGGTCTATGTGGCGACCATCGGCATCGGCCTGACCGGCATGTTGCTGGGCTATTGGCTGGCGCGTGGGTTGCGGCAAGACAACAACCGCTCGCGGACCATCAGCCTTGAAACTGGCATCCAAAACGGCCCGCTTGCGGTGCTGGTGGTCACGCTCAGTTTCACCGGCACCCAACAGCAAGAGGTGCTGTTCATTCCGATCCTCTACAGCCTGTTCATCGTGATCTCCAGCTCTCTCATCACGACGTGGTATCGCCGCACGGCCACCCGAGAAGCGGTGGCGCGCGATGCCGCAAAGGTGAGGATGATCTGAGCTGGATGCAAAGTCGCAACAGGTTATTCGGCTGTAACCCTAACCGACTGTTTGGCGGATTTGCGAACCAGGAGGCTCTGTTGCACAAATCAGCTGCATGCCGAGCCTCCCCTTCCCTTTAACGGACACATCCATCGCGTTGCTTTTGCGGCGCGCCAAGGGACGCAAAGCGGTTCAGGATTGTTGCCCGATAACCATCGTCTTTTTGGCAATCAAAACACCAAATTTGGTAGCCATGTCGAAAGCTTAGGGAAGGCCCAAATCAACGCCATGGCCACGACTTGCAGGCAGATGAAGGGCGCTACCCCTTGATAGATCATGCCTGTGGTTACCTCCGCTGGGGCCGCCCCGCGCAGGTAGAATAGCGAAAAGCCAAAGGGCGGCGTGAGGAAAGAGGTTTGCAGGTTCACCGCGATCAGCACCGCAAGCCAGATCGGGTCATGCCCCATGATGATCAGGGGCGGCACCAAAAGCGGCAGCAAAATCACCGAGATTTCAACGAAATCAAGGAAAAAACCCAAAACGAAGATGAAGGCCATGGCAAAAATCAGCGCGCCTGTGGGGCCACCAGGAAGTGCCGTAAGGATATTGGCGACGCGATGCTCCCCCCCAAGGCCGACGAAGACGAGGCTGAAATAAGACGCCATGAGGATGGTGGCAAAGATCATCGAGGTGACGACCAGCGTTTGCCCCATGGCGGGCAGCATAATGCCGCGCCGGAAGGTGGCAAACAGTGCGGAGGCGATGGCGGCAATGCCAAGCAGCGCAAGGCCAGTGTAGCCCGCCGCGAGCGCATATTCCAACACGCCGGTATCTGAACGTTGCAGCCGCACGGGGGCCAGCCCCGCTGCAAAGGCCAGTACCAATAGCGCCCCTGCCCCAACGATGATCAGCCAGCGTGGCGCGCCCTGACGCAGCCCCGCGAGCAATATCGCGCCGATAGCGCCCACAGATGCCGCCTCATTCGGGCTTGCCACGCCGCCAAGGATAGCCCCCAGCACTGCAAAAATCAAAAGGACGGGCGGGGCGATGGAGCCGAGCACCTCGCCCGCTATGGGTTTAACCGCTTGTTCGCGCATCGCGGGCGCGTCCTGAGGGATCAGCCAGGCGCGTGCGAAGATGTAGAGGATGTATATGACGACCAACAGCAGCCCCGGCACCAAAGCCGCCGCAAAGGTTTGGCCCACGGAAATGGTTTCGACCGAAAACTTGCCTTGGGCATATTGCGCCTGTTGAAAGGCCGATGACATCACCTCGGCCAGAATGATCAGCAAGGTGGAGGGCGGGATGATTTGCCCAAGGGTGCCTGCGGTGGCAACCATGCCTGCGGCGAGGCGCGGGTTATAGCCGTTGCGCAGCATGGCGGGCAGCGCGATCATGCCCATCGCCACCACCGTGGCCCCCACAATGCCGGTGGAGGCCGCCAGCAGCGCACCGACCAGCATCACAGACACCCCAAGCCCGCCACGCATCGCGCCAAAGAGCCGCCCCATAGTTTCCAAAAGCTCCTCCGCGATACGGGATTTTTCCAGCACCACGCCCATGAGGACAAACAGTGGAATCGCGGTGAGCACGGGGTTGGTCATCACCGCAAAGAACCGCTGCGCCAGCGCGCCCATCAGCCCAAGGTCAAACACGCCCAAAGCCGAGCCCAAAAGGGCAAAGCCGGTGGCAACCCCCGCGATGGAAAAGGCGACCGGATAGCCCATCAAGATCACGATGATCAGGGCCGCGAACATGATCAGATCAAGTGGCAGGGTCATTTCGCGCCTCGCAGACGGATCACATCGCGGATCAGGGCCGAGAGGCCTTGCACCAGCAACAGCACACAAAAGGCCGACACCAAAGACTTAAGCAAGAAGGAAGCGGGTACGCCGCCCACCGATATCGGGCCTTCAAGGATAGACCACGCGCGACGGACTGAGGGCCAGCTATAGTACAAAAGGATGCCAAGCGAGGGTAGCATCAGGGCCAGATGGCCAAAGATATCAACCATGGCTTTGCGCTGCGGCGACAGTGGCGCATAGAAGATGTCCACCCGCACATGCCCACCCATCAGCAACGTATAGCCCGCCCCCAGCATGAAAAGCGAGGCATGTAAATAAAGCACGGCTTCATTGATGAAAATTGACGTGAAGCCAAAGACATAGCGCAGAAGAACGATGCCGAATTGTACCAGCACCATGGCAAGTGCGGCCCACATCACCACCCCGCCCACGGCGCGATTTATCTGGTCCAGCCTGTCTGCAAAACGTTCCATGCCCTGCCCTTTTTCAAAAGAAAAGCGGCCCCCAAAGAACAGGGGCCGCTGGTCGCATCAGCCGCCGTAATTATAGTTCAGGTTACGGGCGTTCATCTGGCCGTTGTCAGCCCATGGCATGTATTCGACCATTAGCTTGCGATAATCGAGGAAGCTTTCGGTGATGCGCTTGACCAGATCATCATCTGAAGCGCGCAGTTCAGCGATCACCTCGCCCATGGCATTGCCCATGGCGATGGTGATTTCTTCCGGCCATTGACGAACTATGACACCATGTTCGGCTACCAAGGCGCGCAGAGCCAGTGCGTGCTTGGTGTTATATTCGGTCAGCACCGGATTATACATGGATTGTGCAGCTGCCTCGACCGCTTGTTTAAGGTCATCTGGCAGGTCGTTCCAAGCGTCGAGGTTGATGCCGCATTCCTCGGCAGAGGACGGCTCACCCGGGCCGGGGCCATAGTAGTTTTTGGTGACCTGGTAGTAGCCCATGGCGCTGTCGGTCCATGGCCCGATGAATTCGCCCGCGTCCAGCGCGCCTGATTGCAACGCTTGGAACATGGCCGGGCCGCTCATCGCCTCGACCGCGACGCCGAGCTTGGACATAACCTCGGAGTTGAGGCCGGTGGTGCGGTATTTCAGGCCCTTCAGATCGTCGAGCGATTTGATTTCATTGCGGAACCAGCCTGCCCATTGCGGGCCGGAGTTACCCGTCAGGAAGGGCTTGAGGTTGAAGCGTCCATACATTTCATCATAAAGCGCCTGCCCGCCGCCATGTAGCATCCAGCCGTGCTGCTCAATGGCGGTGAGGCCCAGAGGCTGGCTTCCGAACAGCAAGATACCCTTATTCTTGGAACCCCAATAGGCGGGGACGGCGTGATAAATCTCGGCGGTGCCTTCGCCTACAGCATCAAACACGCCATTGCCGGGGACAATCTCGCCAGCCGCGAAAAGTTCGACCTCGATGCGACCGCCAGACAGCGCGGTGATCCGGTCGGCCAGCATTTGTGCAGCGACACCGGGACCGGGCAGGTTTTTCGGCCAAGCAGAGACGAGACGCCATTTGCGGATGTCTTGCGCGATGGCAGGGGCGGCCAGGGCGGCAGCACCGATACCGGCTGCGGCGGTGATGAAGTTACGTCTTTTCATGGGCTTTCTCCTTGTTGATTGGTGGTTGATGGGTGGTTGATGGGTCTTGTCGCTAAGGGCGTTGTTTCGTATCTGCTGCGGCGTAAATGGCAGGCGCCGGGGGACTTCACGCCCCCCGGACCCCCCGTGGGATATTTTCAAATA
>CALEMZ010000352.1 GCA_937910975.1 uncultured Pseudorhodobacter sp.
TGGGATCGTCCAGGAATGGATCACATCTGCGCCCGTCACCTGCATTACCACGATCTTGCCAATTGGCACGACCACGGCGGTATCGGTCGCCAACAGGTAATCAGACTCTACATAGCCATGCTCCACCAGCGAGGCTTTATCCAGCATAAAGCTCTCGAAGGCGAACCCCTCATCGGTGTATTCATAGCCCCAGTACCACTGATAGCCCGTCACCTTGATATTGATGTCACCCTTCGGGATTTCCTGCTGCTTGAACAGCACTGGCAGCGAAAACGCGCCAATGAACACCAAGATCACAATCGGCACGACCGTCCATGCCACTTCGAGCGAGCTGTGATGCGTAAACGTCGCCGGAACCTTGTTGCGCTTTTCATGGTAGCGCCATGCACACCATAACAACAGCGCAGTCACAAACACGGTGATCACCGTGATGATGATCAAAATAAAGTGGTCCAGCCACTGCAAATCCCGTGCCAATTCCGTTGCTGCGGGTTGAAACCCCATCGCGCCGTCTATCGGGCGCCCCACAACCTCCAAATCCTGCGCGAAGGCCATCCCAGCCCCCCACAGCGTCCCAAAACTCGCGGCAATGCCGGAAAAACCTGTCATGATGCGCATCTGCATATCCCGTTCGTTGACGCAGCTTTTTTCAGCCGCTTTTTGGGTTTGCCCGACTCTAGGGCAGAATCCCGTTGTTTCCAGTCCCGGTGAAACCATATTAAGACGGTCACGACAAGAGAAACCAATGCGGCAAACCGCCGCCGTTTGATCTAAATCAAGGACTTTCCATGACCGAAGCTTCCTTCCGCCCGTTTGAGAGTCATCTGGATGAGGCGCAAGCCCTCTCCCTCCTGCGCCAAGCCACTCATGGCGCCGAAGATGGAGAGTTGTTCTTGGAGCGTCGCCGGTCGGAAGCGATCGTGCTTGATGATGGCCGCGTAAAGAACGCCAGCTATGAGGCCTCCGAAGGTTTCGGCCTGCGCGCGGTGCTGGGCGAGGTGGCAGGCTATGCCCATTCCACCGAAATTTCAGAGGCCGCATTGCGGCGCGCGATGGATACCACCCGCCTTGCCGTGGGTGCGGGCGGCGGCACAATGGCCGATGCCCCCAAAGGCACCAACCTCAAGCTCTATACCGATGCCGACCCGATGGCGGACGCCACATTTGCTGGCAAAATCGACCTCTTGCGCGAGATTGACGCCTTCACCCGCGCCCTTGATCCGCGCATCGTGCAGGTTTCCGCCACCATCGCGGCGGGCTTGCAAGAGGTCGAGATCCTGCGCCCCGAAGGCCTGCGCTTGACCGATATCCGCCCCATGGCGCGGCTAAACATCTCGGTGATCATCGAACAGAACGGGCGGCGTGAAAGCGGTGGCATGGGCGGTGGCGGCCGCTATGGCCTTGCCCGCCTGATGGAGCCCTCGCACTGGCAGGCTTTGGCCCGCGAAGCCCTGCGCATCGCACTGGTGAACCTTGACGCCGTCCCCGCCCCCGCGGGCATGATGGATGTGGTCCTTGGCGCAGGCTGGCCCGGCATTTTGTTGCATGAGGCAATCGGTCACGGGCTGGAAGGCGATTTCAACCGCAAGAAAACATCGGCCTTTTCCGGGCTGATGGGCCAACAAATCGCCGCCAAAGGCGTAACGGTGCTCGATGATGGCACCATCCCGGATCGTCGCGGTTCCATCTCGGTGGACGATGAAGGCACGCCTTCGGCGAAAAACGTGCTGATCGAAGACGGCAGGCTGGTGGGCTTTATGCAAGACCGCCAAAATGCACGGCTCATGGGCATGTCCCCCACAGGCAATGGGCGGCGCGAAAGCCATGCCCATATTCCGATGCCGCGCATGACCAACACCTATATGTTGGGCGGCGATACCGACCCCGGCGAGATTGTCGCCAGCCTCAAAGACGGCATCTATGCCGTGGGCTTCGGCGGCGGCCAAGTCGATATCACCAATGGCAAATTTGTGTTTTCCTGCGCCGAGGCTTACCGGGTGCAAAACGGCAAGATCGGTGCGCCCCTCAAAGGTGCCACGCTGATCGGGGATGGGGCCACAGCACTCAAACAAATCCGCGCCATCGGCAATGACATGAAGCTTGACCCCGGTATCGGCAATTGCGGCAAGGCTGGCCAATGGGTGCCGGTGGGCGTGGGTCAGCCGACCCTGCTGATCGGCGGACTGACTGTGGG
>CALEMZ010000353.1 GCA_937910975.1 uncultured Pseudorhodobacter sp.
GTGTGCGCGGCATTGCGCAAGGGGGCGCTTTGGGCGGGTCGGGGCAGGGGGCGTTCCGCCCCCTCTGGCCCTTGAGGGCCATTCACCCCCTGAGGATATTTGGGCCGAAAAGAAAGCCTGCATGGTGCGGGGTTGGGGTGCTTTACCTTGGTGGGGGTCGGCCTTAGAAGGGGGCAGGACAACAGGAGCCCGCCCCATGATATTTTCGCGCAAGATCAAGATTGCCCCCTCCATCCTTTCCGCCGATTTCGCTAATTTCGGGGCGGAATGTCAGGCGATTGAGGCGCAAGGGGCCGATTGGGTGCATGTCGATGTGATGGACGGGCATTTCGTGCCCAATATCACCTTTGGCCCTGCGACCTGTGCCGCCATTCGCCCGCATATCAAGGGCGTGATGGATGTGCATTTGATGGTTGCCCCGGTGGATGCCTATATCGAGGCCTTTGCGCAGGCGGGGGCGGATGTTATTTCGGCGCATCTTGAAGCCGGGCCGCATATTCACCGCACGCTTCAGGCCATTCGTGGGGCCGGGGCCAAGGCGGGGTTGGCGATTAATCCCGGCACGCCGGTAGAGGCGGTCGAGTATTTGCTGGATATGGTCGATCTGGTCTGTGTGATGACGGTGAACCCCGGGTTTGGCGGGCAGAAGTTTATTCACAGCCAAGTTGCCAAGGTGGCGCGCTTGCGCGCCATGATCGGGGATCGGCCGGTGCATATTGAGATTGACGGTGGGGTGACGGTGGAAACCGCCCCCTTGGTCGTTGCTGCGGGCGCGGATGTGCTGGTGGCGGGATCGGCGGTGTTCAAGGGCGGCTCGGTGGAGAACCCGGCACCTTATGGGGTCAATATCGCGGCCATTCGGGCGGCGGCGGAGGCAGTACTATGACGGCGGTTATTTTTGATCTGGACGGGACGCTGATTGATAGCGCGCGGGATATTCACGCGGTCGCCAACAAGGTGCTGACCGAGAACGGTTTTGCGCCGTTGGCGCTTTTGACCGTGACCAGTTTTGTCGGGCGCGGCGCACCACATTTGATGAGCTGTTTGCTGCGCGAGATTGGTGAAGACCCTGAAGGCCCGCTGCGTGCGCCGATGATGGCCAGTTTTCTGGCACATTATGAGACGGCGGTGGATTTGACGGTCTGTTACCCCGGTGTCATGCCTGCGCTGGAGGCGCTGGCCGCAATGGGCTGTATTTTGGGGGTATGCACCAACAAACCGGTCGGCCCCACGAATGCAGTTTTGCGTCATTTGGGGTTGGACCGCTTTTTCTCAACAGTGATTGGTGGTGACAGTTTGGCGGTACGTAAGCCCGACCCCGCCCCGCTGCATGCGGCGGCGGCGGCGCTTGGCGATAGCCATGTTATTTTCGTCGGCGATAGTGAGGTTGATGCGGAGACGGCGGCCAATGCCAAGCTGCCCTTCCTTCTCTACACCGAGGGCTATCGCAAAACCCCTGTGCATGATTTACCCCATAACGTGGCCTTCAATGATTTCAAGCAATTGCCGGGTTTGGTGGCCAGCCTGATGAAAGGGTAGCCGATGTCAGCCTCTTACCGTTTCACCCATGCGATCACGCGTGCGCCTTCGGCCAGCATCGTGCAGGGCCTGCGTGCTGTGGATATTGGCGTGCCGGACCTTTCGCTGATGCAGGCGCATCATGCCGATTACATCACGGCGCTGCGCAGCACCGGGGCGCAGGTGGTGGAACTGGATGCGCTGGATGCGTTTCCCGATAGCGTGTTTGTGGAAGATACCGCGCTTTGCTTGCCGCAAGGTGCGATTGTCATGCGGCCCGGAGCGCCCAGCCGATTGGGCGAGGCGGCGGAAATGACCCCGCATCTTAAGGCGCTTTACGGGGATGTGCGCGCGATTGCCGGCGGGCAGAGTTTTATTGAGGGCGGCGATATTCTGACCACCGAGACAGAGATTTTGGTGGGCCGTTCGGCGCGCACCAATGCTGCCGGTATCGCGGAGCTTGCTGCACTTGTTGCCGATTGGGGCTTGCCGGTGCGAGAGGTTTTCACCCCGCCGGGCGTGTTGCATTTCAAGACCGATTGCTCATTGCTGGATGGGGAAACCATCCTTTCGACAGAGCGCCTTGCCGCTTCGGGCTGTTTTGAAGGCTACAGGGTGATCCATGTGGCGCAGGGCGAGGAGGCTTGCGCCAATTCCATCCGTTTCAATGATCTGGTGATCATGCCCGCAGGCTTTCCCAAGACCCGTGCCGCGTTGGAAAAGGCGGGCTATAGGCTGCGCGAGGTGGGCAATAGCGAATGTGCCAAGCTTGATGGCGGCATGTCGTGCCTGTCTTTGCGATTTACGCCCAAGGTTTGATCGCTTTTATCTGGCTCAAAACCTTTCCGGGGAACTGCGATTGGTATTGACCACCGCGTTGCAAATGAAGGCTGCGCCTTGCGACGTGGTATCAGCCATTGTGCGGGGGCAAAACAGAGTTGCAAAGGCAACGGCGGCGGCGGATTTGACCATCCTCTTTGTCCTCATGTTTTCAAATGAATTTTTGCCCCCTATAATGGTGTCAAAACAAGACCGGGCAGGAAAATATGGCGCAGAACGGGGCGGGCAATCAACGGTTTAATATTGTGGCGGTCGGGCAATCCGGGCGGCTGCAATATGAGGCGGTGCTGCTGGCGGCCAGCCTGCGCGCGACCAACCCGGAATTTGAGGGCCGCTTGTTCATCGCCGTGCCGCAAAACGGGCCGCGCTGGACTTCTGATCCGGCGATCCATGATGCAGGAATATTGGCACTGCTGGCCGCGTTCGGGGCCGAGATTTTGCCGTTTGAAAACAAGCTTTTCGGCTCTTCCTACCCCTATGGCAACAAGATCGAATGTCTGGCCGCCCTGCCGGATGAGCCGTTTTTGTTTGTCGATACGGATACGGTGTTCACCGGGGCGCTGGACCAGATCAAGTTTGACTTTGCGCGGCCCTCGGCCTCGATGAAGCGTGAAGGCACCTGGCCGGTGCTGGAACTTTATGGGCCGGGGTATGACGCGATCTGGAAATCGCTTTATGATCGTTTTGGCCTGGATTTCGCCAGCAGCCTCGATACCAACCAGCCCGATGGCTATTGGAAACGATACCTCTATTTTAACGCGGGCTGGTTTTTCCACCAAAGCCCCAAGGCGTTTGGCGCGCGTTTTGCCGAATATGCGCAAGTGATCCGCGATGATGCGCCGCGCGAATTGGTGTGCCAGCCGTTGAACCCGTGGTTGGACCAAGTGGCGCTGCCCTTGGTGATCCATAGTTTTGGTGGTGGGCGGCCGGGGGCGGAACTGGCGGGGTTGGACGGTGATGTGACCTGCCATTGGCGCACGATGCCGCTGCTTTACGCCCGCGAAAGCGATCAAGCGGTGGCTGTGGTGGAGCAGGTTTTGGCGCCCAATTTGGTGAAAAAGGTGCTTAAGGAATATCTGCCTTTCAAGAAGATGGTCTATCAGGGCAAGGGCCGTGAGGTGCGCGCGATGTTTGACAGGGAGGACCTGCCAAGGCGCGAGCAAATGATCCGCAATCAGATCAAACGTGCCGGGCTTTGGGTGCGTTAAAGCGCAGAGCTTCAGCCAGCGGCAAGCGCGCTTATGGAAACCACAGAAAATACGATAGTCCCGGAGGGGCAAAGGAACTTCCCCTGAGGGCATCTGCCCCATAGCCTGTGATAAGGTATTTAGGGGACGTCTGATGACAAACGCCGCGCTGCCAAGCCATGCCCGTGTTGTGATTGTGGGGGGCGGGGTGATTGGCACCTCAACCGCTTATCATCTGACGAAGCTGGGGGTGAAGGATGTGGTGCTGCTGGAACAGGCGCAGCTATCATCGGGCACCACTTGGCATGCGGCGGGGCTGGTGGGGCAATTGCGCGGCCATTCGGTGATGACCCGGCTGATCCAGTATTCCACCAAGCTTTATGCGGATTTGCACAAGGAAACGGGCTTGCAGACCGGGTGGAAGCAATGCGGCTCACTTTCTGTTGCCCGAACTGAGGCGCGGATGGCCTTGTTGCGGCGCACCATCGGCTCGGCCCGCGCGCAAGGCGTGGCGGTGGAGGAATTGTCAGCGGCAGAGGCGGGCGAGATGTGGCCCCCGATGCGGGTGGACGACCTGAAGGGCGCTATCTGGTTGCCCGGAGACGGCAAGGCCAACCCCACCGATCTGACGCAGAGCTTGGCCAAGGGCGCGCGGATGGGCGGCGCGCAAATCTTTGAAGGTGTGCGGGTGACGGGGGTGCGCACCCATCAGGGCCGCGTGACGGGGGTGGAGACGGCGCAGGGCACAATCGGTGCCGATATTGTGGTCAATTGTGCGGGCCAATGGGCGCGAAAATTAGGGCTGATGTGCGGCGTCTCGGTTCCGATGCACTCGGCCGAACATATGTATATTGTGACGGGTCAGGTGCCGGGGGTGCATCCCGACCTGCCGGTCATGCGCGACCCGGATGGGTATATCTATTTCAAAGAGGAGGTCGGGGGCCTGTGCATGGGCGGGTTTGAGCCAGTGGCCAAGCCCTGGGGGATGGACGGCATTCCCGATGATTTCGCCTTTCAACTGTTGGAAGACGATTGGGACCAGTTCGAAATCTTGATGGAAAACGCTTTAATCCGCGTGCCGGGGCTGGAGGTGGCGGAGGTTAAGAAATTCTACAACGGGCCTGAAAGCTTTACGCCGGATAATAATTTTCTTCTTGGCGAAGCGCCGGAGGTGAAGGGGTTTTTCATCGGTGCGGGGTTCAACTCAATGGGGATCGCCTCGGCAGGGGGCGCGGGTATGGCGTTGGCGGAATGGATTGTGCAAGGCGCGCCGACGATGGACCTGTGGCCCGTCGATATTCGCCGCTTTGCCGGGTTCAACAACAACCCCACTTGGCTGCATGATCGGGTGAAGGAAACGCTGGGGATGCATTACACCATGCCCTGGCCAAACATGGAGCTGGACTCGGCCCGGCCTTTCCGCCGCAGCGCGCTATTTTCGGCGTTGGACGCCAAGGGTGCCGTTTGGGGCAGCAAGATGGGCTGGGAGCGGGTGAATTACTTTGCCCGCAACACAGGCGAGGCCCGGATTGATTATGCTTTCACCCGTCAAAACTGGCATGATGCAGTGGTTGAAGAACACATCGCAACACGCCGTGATACAACGATTTTTGACATTTCTTCTTTTGCCAAGCTGATGGTCGAGGGACGAGATGCTTTTGCCGTTTTAAACCGGATTTGTGCTGCAAATCTGGACCATCCTGTGGGCAGTTCGGTCTATACCGGCATGCTCAATGCGCGCGGCGGATATGAGAGTGATCTTACCGTGTTCCGGCTTGGGCGGGAGCGTTTCATGGTGGTGACGGGTTCGGCGCAGCCGGTGCATGATGCGGATTGGATACGGAAAAACACACCGGAGGGCGCGCATGTTTGGGTGTCGGATGTCACAAATGCGTGGTCGGTGCTCGCGGTTATGGGGCCAAAGGCGCCTGCGCTGCTGCAATCGCTGACGCGGGCGGATTTATCGGCGGAGGCCTTTCCCTTTGCAAACGTGCGCGAGATTGATCTGGGATATGCCACGGTGCTTGCCAACCGGATGAGCTATGTTGGCGAGGCGGGGTTTGAGCTGTTTGTTCCGGTCGAATTCACGCTTGGGGTCTATGAGGCGTTGCATGGTGGGGGGCATGGTGCGGGGGGCTTGCGGGACGCGGGCTATTACGCGCTGGACAGTTTGCGGATTGAAAAGGGTTTTCGGGCCTGGGGGCGGGAGTTGACACCGGACCTGACGCCGTTTGAGGCGGGGCTTGGCTTTGCGGTGGATTTTACCAAGCCGGGTGGGTTTGTCGGGCGTGAGGCGCTGCTGGGCTTGCGCGGCCAACCTTTGCGGCAAAGGATCGTACAGATCAGCGTGGAGGCGCCGG
>CALEMZ010000354.1 GCA_937910975.1 uncultured Pseudorhodobacter sp.
CGACAGGCCACCATTGCGCCGCGCGATGATCGAGAGCAGGCTCGCAATCTTTTCCCGCGCGGTTTTGCGGCCTAAAAGCAGCATCCACTCCCGCGCGGAATCCAATTCATCCAAAGTCATTTCCAGCAGGCGTTGCGCGATATGCGGCGTGCTGCCCATCATCTCTTCAAACGGCTTCTTGCGAAAACAGCACATCACCAGATCGGTCGTCGCCGTCACATCATAGGCTGCATGGTTACGCCCCGGTCTGCCTACAAAATCCGACGGCAGCAAGAGGCCCACCATCTGGCGGCGCCCATCCTCCATCGTCTGGCTAAGCGTGGCGACACCGCTGACAACCGAAGCCACAAAATCCATCCGATCGCCCGACCAGATCACCGTCTGACCTGCCTGATAGCTGCGATAGTATTTCATCTGCTCCAACCGTATCAGCTCATCCGTCTCACAGCGGGCGCAAACGGCACGGTGGCGAATCGGGCAATCGCCGCAATCTTGGGTTGCTAAGAGGCCATCAGGGCTCGGCATTTGCGCGTTCCAGTTTGATCTGTGTCAATGTCTCATCAAGAGTTATACGCCATTGCTCCGGGTATGAACACACAAACTGATCTCAAGCGCCTTGGACTATTTGACGCGCGAGTCCCACGATACACAAGCTATCCAACCGCCCCGCATTTCACACCGGGCGTAGGGCCCGCTCGTTTTGCCGAATGGATTGAGGCGGTGCCTGCAGGGGCATCGATTTCGCTCTATATCCATGTGCCGTTTTGCAGGCGTTTGTGCTGGTTTTGTGCCTGCCGGACGCAGGGCACCTCTTCGGATGCGCCGGTCATTGCCTATGCCGAGATGCTCAAGGCCGAGATCGCATTGTTGCGCAAGCATTTGGCGCCCGGCGTGACGTTGTCGCGGCTGCATTGGGGTGGCGGCACGCCGACGCTTCTATCGCCCGATCTGATGCGCGGGCTGGCCGATCAGGTGTTTGATGTGGTGCCGCTGGCACCGGGGGGCGAATTTTCGGTCGAGATCGACCCCAATGAAATTGATGCACCCCGATTGGATGCGCTGGCCGCTGCGGGCATGAACCGCGCCTCGATTGGGGTGCAGGATTTTGATCCTGAAATACAAAAGGCCATTGGGCGCGAGCAAAGCTATGAGCTGACCAAGCGTGTCTGCGATATGGTCCGCGCCCGTGGCATCCGGAGCCTGAATGCCGATATCCTCTATGGGCTACCGCATCAAACCAATGCGCGCATCTCGGATTCCGTGCAAAAGCTGCTGACGCTGTCACCCGACCGCGTGGCGCTTTACGGCTATGCCCATGTGCCATGGATGAGCCGACGGCAGCAGATGCTGCCATCGGATGCGATGCCCACGCCCGAGGAACGGCTGTCGCTGTTTGAAACCGCGCGTGAGCTGTTTCGTTGGGATGGCTATGCCGAGATCGGCATCGACCATTTTGCACGGGCCATGGATGGGCTGGCGGTGGCGCAGGCCAGTGGCAAGCTGCGGCGCAATTTTCAAGGCTACACGGATGATACTGCGGCGGCGCTGATCGGGCTTGGGGCTTCGTCCATCTCGCGCTTTCCGCAAGGGTTTGCGCAAAATGCCAGCGGCACGGCGGCCCACACAAAAGCGATCCGCGCGGGGCAGTTTTCCACCCATCGCGGCCATGTCTTTGCCGGAGAGGATTTGCTGCGCGCCCGGATCATCGAAGCGATGATGTGTGATTTCCGGGTGGACCGGGGGGAGTTGGAGCGGAATTTTGCCGCGGCGACCGATCAGATTGAAGCGATGTTTCAGGCTGCCAAGGCCACTTTTGGCGATATGGTCACGGTTGATGCCGCAGGCCTTGCCATTCCCGATCACGCGCGTCCGCTGACCCGGATGATTGCCCGCACTTTTGATGCCTATGACCACGCCAAGGCAAAGCACTCGGCTGCGGTGTAACTACCCTTTGGGCGCAAAGCTTTCGACATAATCCACCATGCGCGGCATGCAGATGTTTTGCAGGTCGTAATTGTCCAAAATGGTTTGGCGCGCAGCGCGGCGCTGGGGAAAAAATTGTTCCGGTTCCGCCAATGCCTCGGTCAGAGCTGTGGACCATGCCTTGATATCAAAGAAATCCACCAAGCAGCCATTCACCCCATCCTCGATCAACTCCTCCACCGGGGCAGAGCGGGAACCGATCACATAGGCCCCGGCCGACATCGCCTCCAGCATCGACCATGACAAAACGAATGGATAGGTGAGGTAAGCATGCGCGCGGCTGATCTGCATCAGCGCCACAAACTGCGGATAGGGTACTTTTCCAAGGAAATGCACGCGGCTCATATCAAGCCGGTCCTTCACCTCATCCAGAAAAATCTGTTTCCACGTCTGGCCCTTAGGGGCCGCCGCACCATAACTGACATCATCACCGCCCACGATCACCACCTGCGCCTTTGGCCGCGCGGCCATCACATCGGGCAGCGCGCGCATAAAGGTATGATAGCCGCGGTAAGGCTCCAGATTGCGGTTCACAAAGGTCAGCACCTCATCGCCCGCGCGCAGCACCGTGCCATTGGGCAGGGTAAGGCTGGCCTCCGGGTTCGGGGCCATCACGGCGGTGTTCACCCCGTCAAAGATGACTTCAATCATCGGGCGCAGGGCGGGCGGGTAGGTGCTGGCCTGCCATTTCGTGGGGGCCAGTGCGGCATCGGCATGCAGTAAGGATTGGCCCAGATGCGCCGCGCGCGCCTGGGCTGCCATTACCGGATCAAAGCCAGGGCGGCTGAACTCCGGGTCAAAGCCCACGTCACGTTCGACCCCGCGATAGTAGAACTCCGCATAGACGATAAGCTTGGCTGAGGGCCAAACCTCCTTCAAAAACAACGTTTCGCCCCAACCGGAATGGCCAAAGATCACATCAGGGGTATAGCCGTGCTTGTCGCGCAATTGCAGGCAGGTGCGGGCCACCGCTATGCCCCGGTCCGTCATCTGGGTAAAGTTACGGCCCAGCCTTGTGGCCACCGGGTCGGGCAGTGGCACATCATGGCGATAGCGCATGGTGGGAATCTGGCTTTCACGCTTGTTTTTGACATCCGTCAGCGCGCGGCAATCATGGCCACGGGTGCGCAGCGCAGGGGCCAAGTGCAAGAACTGGCCGGGAAAATTCTGATGAACAAAGAGAACCTTCACGCACCACCTTCAAAACTCGCTTGACCAAAAGCCGCCGCCATCAGCGTCCGGGTGTATTCGGTTTGCGGATTGTCGAAAATTTCACTCCCTGCCCCTGCCTCCACCACATCGCCTTGTTTCATCACGATAACCTTATGCGCCAAGGCCCGCACCACGCGCAAATCATGGCTGATAAACAGATAGGCCAGCCCCTGTTTGCGCTGCAAATCTCGTAACAGTTCCACAATTTGCACTTGCACGGTCATGTCCAGCGCGCTCGTCGGCTCGTCCAGCAGCACCAGTTTCGGGCGAAGAATCATCGCGCGGGCAATTGCCACGCGTTGTCGCTGCCCGCCCGAAAACTCATGCGGGTAGCGCCCCATCAAGGCGGGGTCGAGGCCCACTTCCACCATGATATCCGCCACCATCTTATGCCGGTCCTGCCCCGGCAGCGTGCCATGCACCCCCAAACCTTCGGCAATGATCTGCTCAATAGTCATGCGCGGCGAGAGACTGCCAAACGGATCTTGGAACACCACTTGCATGTCGCGCCGCAGGTCGCGCATTTTCTGGCTGGGCCAGTTCTGCACATTCTGGCCCATAAACACGATCGGCCCGATGGAGGGGATAAGCCGCAAGATCGCCAGCGCCAACGTGGTCTTTCCCGACCCGCTTTCGCCCACAATCCCCAAGGTCTCACCCGCATGCACGCAAATGCTGGCCGCATTCACCGCCTTCACATGGCCCACGGTGCGGCGCAAAAAGCCGCGGTGGATCGGGAACCAGACACGCAGATCTTCGGTGCGCACAATCTCGGCCCCGCCCGGTGGCGCAGGTTCGGGGCGGCCCGCAGGCTCTGCCGCCAGCAGGGTTTTGGTATAGCTGTGCTGCGGGTTGTCAAAAATCTCCGCCGTCGGGCCTTGCTCTACAATCTCGCCGCCCTGCATCACGCAAACCCGGTCCGCGATGCGGCGCACGATGCCCAGATCATGTGTGATGAACAAAAGGCTCAACCCCTCGCGTTCTTTCAACTCCGCCAAGAGATCCAGTATCTGCGCCTGAATGGTCACATCCAGCGCGGTCGTCGGCTCATCCGCGATCAGCAGTTCCGGCCCATTGGCCAGCGCCATCGCGATCATCACGCGCTGCCGCTGCCCGCCCGAAAGCTGATGCGGATAGGCCCCGAGACGGCTTTCGGCATCGCGGATGCCCACCTTGTCCAACAGCTCCAAAATCCGGACACGGGCGGCGGCACCATCAAGGCCCTGATGCAACAGAATGCTTTCGGCCAACTGCGTCTCAATCGTGTGCAGGGGGTTCAGGCTGGTCATCGGCTCTTGGAAAATAAAGCTGATGTCATTGCCGCGCACCCGGCGCAGATCCGGCTCCGGCGCGCCCACCATTTGGGTGCCGTTGTACAAAACCGAGCCTGAAACCTCGGCGCTTTCGGGCAGTAGCGCCACGGTGGAAAGTGCCGTCACCGATTTGCCCGAGCCGCTTTCGCCCACCAGCGCCACGGTTTCCCCGCGCCCTACGGTAAAGGAAACCCCCTTCACCGCCTGCACCATCCGGCCATCCTGCCGAAACCCAATGTTCAGGTTCTCAACAGCCAATACGGTTTCAGGAACGCTCATTGAAAGGTCTTTCGCGGGTCAAATGCATCGCGCACGCCTTCAAAGATAAAAACCAGAAGGCTAAGCATGATGGAAAAGGTGAAGAACGCCGTGAAGGCTAGCCATGGGGCCTGAAGGTTTTGCTTGGCTTGCAACGTCAACTCCCCCAATGACGGCGCAGAAGCGGGCAGGCCAAAGCCCAGAAAATCCAGCACGGCGAGTGAGCCGATCGTCCCCGTAATGATGAACGGCACCATGGTCAGCGTTGCCACCATCGCATTGGGCAACACATGCCGGAACATGATCACACGGTCCGAAACACCCAGCGCCCGTGCCGCGCGCACATATTCAAAGTTGCGTGCCCGCAGGAATTCGGCGCGCACCACGCCCACGAGGGCCGTCCAGCCAAACAGTACCATCAACCCCACCAGCAGCCAAAAGTTCATCCGCCAGATCGCGGCGACGATGATGATGATGTAAAGGCTTGGCGTCGCACCCCACAGCTCGATCACGCGTTGGAAGATCAGATCGACGAGGCCACCGAAATAGCCCTGCACCGCCCCCGCCGCGACACCAATCACCGAGGTTAAAAGCGTGACAATCAACGCAAAGCTGACCGAGATGCGGAACCCGTAGATCACCCGTGCCAGCACGTCGCGCGCGGTGTTATCGGTGCCCAGCCAATGGCTTGCATCCGGCGGGCTGGGGGCCGCGCGGCCAATATCATTGATAGTGTTGTAGCTGTAGGGCACCAGCGGCCAAAGCACCCAGCCCTTTACAGCGCCCTCCAGCGTGCCCGCCTCCAAGGCAGTAAGTGAGGCGTCCGGGTCGTCCAAACACGCCTCCACCCCGCCTGAGCGGATCAGGCAGCGCACCTCTGGGTCGCGGTATTTCGCCTCGGTGCGGAAATCGCCACCAAAGGCGGTTTCGGGGTAAAACTGCAGAAACGGCGCATGAATATCGCCGCGATAGCTGACCAGCAGCGGCTTGTCATTGGCCAAAACCTCGGCCATCAGCGACAGGCCGAACAGCACAGAGAATAACCACAGCGACCACAACGCCCGGCGGTTGGCCTTGAAATTGCGCCAGCGGCGTTGGTTGAGCGGGGAAATCGCCATCAGCCGCGCCCCTCAAAATCAATGC
>CALEMZ010000355.1 GCA_937910975.1 uncultured Pseudorhodobacter sp.
ACGATCCCATCCTTTGGCGTAAAGCAAGACGCCGTTCCTGGCCGTTTGGCGCAGCTTTGGTTCAAGGCTGAGCGTGAGGGCGTGTATTTCGGGCAATGCTCGGAGCTGTGTGGCAATAACCATGCGTATATGCCGATCACCGTGAAAGTCGTGTCGGAAGCCGCCTATGCCGAGTGGCTGGCGGGTGCCAAGCAGGAATTTGCCGGTGTTGCAGCGGCGACCCCGTTGAAACTGGCTTCGGCTGACTAAGGTTGCGAAAAATAGGGCGGGGGCCAATGTATGGCCCCGCCTTTTCCTTGAAGGACCATGGCAATGAGTGACGCGCGGGCAATCGGACAAAGCGGGGAGGCAGGCTTCGGCGATTACGTAGCCCTGCTCAAGCCGCGTGTCATGTCGTTGGTGGTTTTCACCGCGCTCGTTGGCGTTTTGGTGGCACCGGGGCAGGTACATCCGTTTGTGGCCATGACCTCAATCCTGTTTATCGCGCTGGGGGCGGGGGCCTCGGGTGCGTTGAATATGTGGTGGGATGCCGATATTGACGTGATCATGAAGCGTACGGCCAACCGCCCCATTCCGGCGGGCAAGGTGCAGCCGGGCGAGGCTTTGGGCTTTGGTCTGGCGCTGAGCGGTATTGCGGTGGTGATGCTGGCGCTGGCGACGAACCTTCTGGCCGCCGGACTGCTGGCCTTCACGATCTTTTTCTATGCTGTTGTCTATTCGATGTGGCTCAAGCGATCGACCCCGCAGAACATCGTGATCGGTGGCGCGGCGGGGGCCTTTCCGCCGATGATCGGTTGGGCGGCGGTGACGGGGGATGTGTCACTAGAATCCGCCCTGATGTTCATGCTGATCTTTATGTGGACGCCGCCCCATTTCTGGGCGCTGGCGCTGTTCATGAATGAGGATTATTCAAAAGCAGGCGTGCCGATGCTGACGGTGACGCATGGCAAGAAAGCCACGCGCAACCATATTCTGGTCTATACAATCGCGCTGATCCCCTTTGCGATCGGGGCGGGGTTCACCTCAATTGGGGGCCCTGTCTATCTGGTGGTCTCTGCCGTGCTGAATGCGGGGTTCCTTTGGGGGGCATGGCGCATCTGGAAGCGGGATGAGGTGCAGGCCGAGGCGGATAAATACGCAGTTGAAAAGCAGGTGTTCAAATTCTCGCTACTCTACCTGTTCCTGCATTTTGGGGCCTTCCTAGCCGAAGCCGCATTGAAACCTTACGGCTTTGGAGGCTGGTAAAATGTCATTTCGTGAAGAGCATGAACTGCACAAGCGTCGTTTTGGCCGTAACTTTGGCCTAGGGCTCGTTCTGGTGGCATTTGTCGCCCTGGTCTTTGGTCTGACGGTGGTGAAAGTGATGAATGTCGGGCAGGTTCAGGGGTTTGACCATGCGGTCCGACCCGAATTGGTGCCCCAAGAAAAGGTGGCCAAGCCATGACACCGATTCAGAAAACTGCAGCCCAATTGGCGGGCGTTGCCATCTTGATGGCCTCGCTATCCTTTGCGGCGGTGCCCTTTTATGACTGGTTTTGCCGTGTCACGGGCTTTGGCGGCACGACATCAACGGCAGAAACTGCATCTTCCGAAATATTGGATCAGACCATCACTGTGCGCTTTGACGCCTCCAAGGGTCGCGATATGCCGTGGGAGTTCAAACCCATGCAGCGCGAAATGGAATTGCGCATCGGGGAAACCGGGCTGGCGTTCTTTGAGGCCTACAACCCGACGGACCGCGTCGTTGCCGGTACTGCCAGCTACAACGTGACGCCAGATTCGGCGGGTGGCTATTTCACCAAGATTGCCTGTTTTTGTTTTACCGAGCAGGTATTGCAGCCCGGCGAGCGGGTGCAGATGCCCGTTACCTTTTATGTTGACCCCGAGATTACCACGGACCGCGAAGGCAAGTTCGTGCACGTGATCACGCTGTCATATACCTTCTATGAAACTGATCTTCCGGTGGAGGAGCAGGCAGCCCTTGCTCTGCCTACCACCGACGCCGTAAACTAAGAGAAATCGCCAAGCCAAAGCGTAAGGCAGCGACAAAAAACGAGGGAACGACGACCATGGCCCATGCCAAGAACCACGACTACCACATCCTTCCGCCCTCCATCTGGCCATTTATGGGCGCTGCGGGGGCATTTATCATGCTGTTCGGCGCAACGCTGGCGATGCATGGCTTCGGCCCTTGGATGGCTCTTATCGGCCTTGCCATGGTATTGTATGTCATGTTCGCCTGGTGGTCCGATGTCGTGACCGAAAGCCTGGTTGGCGACCACACGCCGGTCGTGCGGATTGGTCTGCGCTATGGTTTCATCATGTTCATCATGTCGGAAGTGATGTTCTTTGCGGCTTGGTTCTGGTCGTTCTTCAAGCATGCGCTGTACCCGATGGGGCCACTTTCCCCTGCCATTGATGGGGTCTGGCCACCAGTGGGGATTGAGACGTTTGACCCATGGCACCTGCCGCTGATCAACACGCTGGTCTTGCTGTGCTCGGGTGCCGCAGCAACTTGGGCGCATCATGCGCTGGTGCATGAGAATAACCGCAAGGATATGAAGAGCGGGCTGATCCTGGCGATCGTGCTGGGCGTATTCTTTACGGCGCTTCAGGCCTATGAATACAGCCATGCGGCCTTTGGCTTTGCGGGCAATATCTATGGCGCGAACTTCTTCATGGCGACTGGGTTCCACGGGTTCCATGTTTTGATCGGGACGATCTTTCTGACCGTCTGTCTGATCCGCGTCTACAAGGGCCATTTCACCCCGGAAAAGCACATCGGCTTTGAGGCGGCGGCATGGTACTGGCATTTCGTTGACGTGGTGTGGCTGTTCTTGTTCGCCTCGATCTACGTTTGGGGCCAATAAGCCAAACGCTTTGGGCATTGCCCTGACGGTATGAAGGGCGCGGGCCGAATGGGGCCCGCGCCTTTGTCTTTGATACGGGGATTGGATGAGATATGATGCGCCGCATGATTTTTCCTCTGCTGTTCGGCCTGTTCGGGATCACAATATTGATGTCTCTGGGCCTGTGGCAGATGCAGCGTTTGGCGTGGAAGCAAGTGGTGCTGAGCGAAATTGATGCGCGGATCGGCGCTGCGGCGGTGGACTTGCCCGCCTCCCCGGACCCCGAGTTGGATAGGTTCTTGCCCGTGAAGGCCGATGGGCGGCTGACGGGGGAGCAGTTGGATGTGCTGGTCAGCCGCAAGCAGATCGGCGCGGGCTTTCGGGTGATTGCGGTGCTGGAGATGCTGGACGGGCGGCGCGTGTTGGTGGACCGGGGCTTCTTGGTGGATGAGGCGCGGGGGTTGCCGCGCGAGGTCACGGATCTGGCGTTAGAGGGCAATTTGCTCTGGCCCGACGAGGTGGATGGTTTTACGCCAGCCCCGGATGCGGGCCGTGGCATTTGGTTTGCCCGCGATTTGCCCGCGATGGCCGCGGCCCTGAAGGCCGAGCCGGTGCTGATCATCGCGCGGTCTGAGACCGGGGACGGGATCGAACCGATGCCGGTGGACAGTTCCTCCATCCCGAATGACCATCTTAGCTATGCAGTTACGTGGTTTTCGCTTGCGCTTGTCTGGCTGGGGATGACAGTTCTGCTGCTGTGGCGTATGAGGCGCAAGGAAGAATAAAGGGAGGCGTCCGATGCGCTATATCTCAACCCGTGGTCAGGCCCCGAGCCTGAGCTTTTTAGACGCGATGATGACGGGCCTTGCGCGCGATGGCGGGCTTTATGTGCCTGAAACCGTGCCGCAGATGAACCATGCCGAGATTGCGGCGCTGGCGGGGCTACCCTATGAGGAGATCGCGTTCCGGGTGATGTGGCCCTATCTGGGCGGCACCTTTGCCGAGGATGAGTTTCGCGGCTTGATCGCATCGGCCTATGCCAGCTTTGGCCATGCTGCGCGCGCACCTTTGGTGCAACTGGGCCCGAACCATTTCTTGCTGGAGCTGTTTCACGGCCCGACTTTGGCATTCAAAGATTTTGCCATGCAGTTGATCGGCCAGATGATGCAGGCCGCTTTGGCCAAATCGGGCGAGCGGATTACGATTGTGGGCGCGACCAGCGGCGATACCGGATCGGCCGCGATGGAGGCGTTTCGTGGGCTTTCCAATGTGGATGTGTTCATCCTTTATCCGCATGGTCGGGTGTCTGAGGTGCAGCGCCGCCAGATGACCACGCCTTCGGAGGCGAATGTGCATGCGATTTCCATCGACGGTGATTTTGACGATGCTCAGGCCCGCGTGAAGGATATGTTCAACGATCTCGCGTTCCGCGATGGGGTACGCCTTGCCGGGGTCAACAGTATTAACTGGGCGCGGGTTTTGGCGCAGGTGGTCTATTATTTCTCCTCGGCTGTGTCTTTGGGCGCGCCGCATCGGGCGGTGAGCTTCACCGTGCCCACCGGCAATTTCGGCGATATTTTCGCGGGCAATATTGCGCGCCAGATGGGGTTGCCGATTGAAAAGCTGGTGATCGCGACGAACCAGAATGACATTCTGGACCGGGCGATGAAGTCGGGCGCTTATGTGACCGATGGTGTGAAACCCTCAATCAGCCCGTCGATGGATATTCAGGTGTCTTCTAACTTTGAGCGGGTGCTGTTTGATGCTTACGGGCGTGATGGCGCGGCGGTTGCAGCCTTGATGGCGGAGTTGGCTGCGGGCGGTTTCACGATCAGCCAAGGCGCGTTGCAAATGTTGCAGTCGGCATTCGCCTCAGGCCGTTGTGATGAGGATGAGACCCGTGCGACGATCCGCACGACCTTTGCCGAGACGGGTGAGATTTTGTGCCCACATTCGGCCGTAGGGGTGAAGGTGGCAGCGGATCATTTGGGGGCCACCCCGATGATCACGCTGGCCACGGCGCACCCAGCGAAATTTCCCGATGCGGTTGAGGCCGCGATGGGGATGCGGCCCGCCCTGCCAGAACGCATGGCAGACTTGTTTGAGCGGCCCGAGCGGGTGACGCGCCTGCCCAATGATCTTGCTGCTCTTCAGGCCCATATCCGCGAAAGGATTGCCAATTGACCAGTCGCCTGACCACCCTTGCCAACGGATTTCGCATTGTGACCGAGGCGATGCCGGGGCTGAAATCGGCCAGCGTGGGCATCTGGATCACGGCGGGCGGCCGCCATGAGCGCGTGGAGCAAAACGGCATTGCGCATTTTCTGGAGCATATGGCCTTCAAGGGCACCGAGAAGCGCAGTTCCTTGCGGATTGCCGAAGAGATTGAAGACGTCGGCGGCTATATCAACGCCTATACCAGCCGCGAAATGACCGCCTATTACGCGCGGGTTTTGGAAGATGATGTGGCGCTGGCGCTGGATGTGATTGGGGATATCGTTCTCAACCCCGTGTTTGACCCGCGCGAGATTGAGACAGAGCGCCATGTGATCTTGCAAGAGATCGGCCAGTCGCTCGATACGCCGGACGACATTGTGTTCGACTGGCTGCAAGAGGCCTGCTACCCCGACCAGCCGTTCGGGCGCACCATTCTTGGCCCGGCGGAACGTGTTAGCGCCTTTACGCGCGAGGATTTGACCAGTTTTGTGGCCGAGCATTACAGCCCCGACCGCATGATCCTTTCGGCGGCGGGTGCCGTGGACCATGACGCGATTGTGGCACAGGCCGAGGCGCTGTTTGGCGCGCGCAAAGCGGTGGGGGGCGGGCTTATTCAACCCGCGCTGTTCAAAGGTTCCGAGCGGCGGGAAAGTAAGGCGCTGGAGCAGGTACATTTTGCTTTGGCCTTTGATGCGCCGGGCTATTTGGAGCCAAATGTCTATACCGCCCAGATCTATGCGATGGCTTTGGGTGGCGGCATGTCGAGTCGCCTATTCCAGAAAATTCGCGAAGAACGTGGGCTGTGCTATTCGATCTTTGCGCAATCGGCGGCCTATGAAGGTGCTGGGCAGATTACGATTTATGCCGGCACCTCCGAGGAGGAGATCGGCGAGCTGACACAGCTGACACTGACGGAATTGAAGCGCGCGGCGGGTGATATGACGGAGGCCGAAGTGACCCGTGCGCGGGTACAGTTGAAGGCGGGCTTGTTGATGGGGCTGGAAAGCCCTTCAAGCCGCGCCGAACGGCTGGCACGCCTGCTCGCGATCTGGGGCCGGGTGCCGGACGCTGAGGAAGCTGTGGCCAAAATCGATGCGGTGACCACGGTGGATGTGCGCGGCTATGCGGGCGAAATGGTGGGCGCGGATGTTGCTATTGCGCTTTATGGCCCGGTTGACGCAGCCCCCGGATTGGAGGAAATCCGCGCCGGGCTTGCTGCCTGATGCTGGGGTTTCGGCGCAAACTCCGGATTGAGACGGAGCGGATGACGCTGCGCTTACCTGTGCATAGCGATTGGCGCGACTGGTCGGGGCTGCGGGCGCAGAGCGAGGCGTTCTTGACGCCATGGGAGCCGGGATGGGCACCGGACCATCTGTCACGCCGGGCCTTTTCCAACCGGGTTTATTGGGCCGCACGCGCGCAGGTGCAGGGCACGGCCTTGCCGATGCTGATGGTGCGGCGCGATGACCAGCAGTTGCTGGGGGCGATCACGCTGGACAATATTCGTCGGGGGCCTTCGCAGGCGGGCACTTTGGGCTATTGGATCGGCGAGCCTTTCGCGCGGCAGGGGCTGATGCGTGAGGCGATTCTGGGGATGGTGCATCATGCCTTCACCGCGCTGGAGCTGAGCCGGGTGGAAGCCGCCTGTTTGCCGGAAAACCTGGCCTCACGCGGGGTGCTGGAAAAGACCGGGTTCAAATATGAAGGTGTGGCGCAAAGCTATCTGCAAATTGCAGGGCGCTGGCGCAACCATGTGCTTTACGCAAACCTGCGCGGTGATCGGCGCGGGCGCACGGGAGTGGGCTGAAATAGCGTGACATTTGGACGGTGTGAGTTACCCTGATCTGAGAGAGGGGCATGCCCATGATGCGCTTTATCTTGCCTTTGGTATTGCTCGCCGCGCCGGTGATGGCGCAGGAGCGGGTGCCAAGCCATTGCATTGCACTTGCCGATGCCGGTGTGCCGGTACACCGGGCCTCCTTTGCCGCGCCGGTGGCCGAGGGCGAAGTGCGCATCCGCTATCTGGAACATGCGAGTTTTGCGCTGCGCACGCCGCAGGGCAAGGTGTTGGTGACCGATTACACCGGGTTTATCGGCGGCGATGACACCGTGCCCGATGTGGTGACGATGAACAATTCGCATTCGACCCATTGGACGGCGTTTCCCGACCTAAGGGTGCCGCATGTCTTGCCCGGTTGGGGCACAGATGCGCCTGCAGAGCATCACCTTGATCTGGGTGAGGTGCTGGTGCGCA
>CALEMZ010000356.1 GCA_937910975.1 uncultured Pseudorhodobacter sp.
CTCCGATCGGTCTGGCTCGTGGCTTGAACGCACTTTGGACCCAAGGTGGTCTTCAGTACTCCCCGCCCTTCCGTTAAGGTACGGCGATAGGAAGGGCGCACCTTTGGTGCGCCCTTTTTCCAAGAAATCGGCAATTCTGACAGGTGCGCGGGCACATCCGACAAGCATCAGAGCGCGAGTAAGCGCCAGATCAGACGCAGGGGGAAGTATTAATGGCGATGACGTCAGAAACTCCGAGCAGCTCGTTTCGGCTGAGCATGCTTATTTACGATACACGTTACCGATCAATTACGATCCAGATCCTGTTTTTGTTTCTTTTCATGGCCGGGGCTGCCTGGCTGATTGACAACACCATGACCAACCTTGCCCAAAAGGGCAAAGACATCAGCTTTGATTTCTTGGGGTCTCGGGCCGGGTATGACATCAACCAGCGTTTGGTTGATTATTCCAGTGACAGCACCCACGCACGGGCTTGGATCGTTGGGCTGCTCAACACTCTCATCCTCGCAGTTTGCGCCTGTGTTACAGCGACAGTGCTTGGCGTGTTTGCCGGCGTTTTGCGGCTCTCGAACAACTGGATCGTTTCCAAGCTGATGACGATCTATGTCGAAATGTTCCGCAACGTCCCGGTTTTGTTGTGGATTATCGTTATTTTCGCGGTGTTGACGGAAATCACGCCTGCGCCAAATGCGTTCCGGGGTGAGAATGCAACATCTTCCATGTTGCTCTTTGATAGTATGGCGGTCACAAATCGGGGCACCTATGTCCCGGCACCTTTGTTTGAGCGCAGCTTAGGCGACATCAATCTGGGAATTGTTTCGCTCAGCACCAACTACCTTGTGGCGATCTTGGTTATTATCGGCAGCGTCATCGGGTATCGCGCGTTGCAGCGCAATGCGACCGCCGTGCAAGAGGCGACGGGAAATCGCCCTGTGACGTGGTGGAAATCCGCGTTGATTCTCATAGCGCCGATCATGATTGCTTTGGTCTCGATGGGGGTCCACTTGGAATACCCTGAGCTGAAGGGCTTTAACTTTCAGGGTGGCGGCTATCTGCGTAACTCTTTCATTGCGATGTGGTTGGCGCTTTCGATTTATACCGGGGCCTTCATTGCGGAAAACGTGCGTGCGGGCATTCTAGCGATATCTAGCGGCCAATCAGAGGCGGCCTTCGCTTTGGGCCTTCGCCCGAACCGCACAATGAGCCTTGTGATTTTGCCGCAGGCGCTGCGGGTGATCATTCCGCCGTTGATTTCTCAATACCTCAACATCACCAAGAACACCTCTCTGGCGATTGCTGTGGGCTACATGGACATGCGCGCGACGCTGGGAGGGATTACGTTGAACCAGACCGGGCGCGAGTTGGAATGCATGATGCTGTTGATGTTGACCTATCTGATCATTAGCCTGCTCATTTCCGGTGCCATGAACGTCTACAACAATTCCGTCAAGTTGAAGGAGCGTTGAGATGAGTACAAAATCTATAGCCTTTGTACGTGAGACCATGCTGCCCGAAATGGCGCCGCCTACCAGCCAGATTGGCGCAGTGCGTTGGGTACAGGAAAACCTGTTCTCGGGGCCATTGAACACGATCTTGACCCTGCTTGGTGTCGCTATTTTATACTTTCTGGGTGTACACCTTGGCCCATGGTTCATGAATTCGATCTGGCATTCCGGGTCGCTCGCAGAGTGCCGCGAGATTCTTGATGGTGACAGCGGAGCCTGCTTTGGTGTTATCGAGGATCGTTGGCATCAGCTTTTGTTCGGGTTTTATCCGCAAGATGCATATTGGCGCCCCACGCTGACCTTTGTGCTGATGCTGGTTGCCGTTGCACCAATTCTGTTCGAGGCAGTGCCGCGTAAAATGTTCTGGTTTTCAGCCGTTTTCCCGGGTTTGGCCTTTTGGTTGCTTTGGGGCGGAACCATTTGGTTGCCGGTCTTGGCGATGCTGGGGTTTGCTGTCGGCTATCTGGCCTTTATCATGCTTCAGCGAGCTTCAGCTCTAGTCTCCATGGTGGGTGCCCTTGCCGCCCCAATTATCTGGTGGCTATTTCTGGTTGCTCCGATTAGCGAAGCGATGTCTACAATTCTTCCGATTGGCATTTCTGAAATCCAATCGGATGAGTTCGGCGGCTTCATGATCTCGATCATCATCGGAGTTAGTGGGATCGCGTTGTCCTTGCCGATTGGTATTTTGCTGGCGCTTGGTCGCCAGTCGGATATGCATTTGGTGAAATGGATCTGTGTGGGCTTTATCGAGTTCATCCGTGGTGTCCCGCTGATCACATTGCTGTTTACCGCCAGCTTGTTGTTGAACTACTTCCTGCCGCCGGGCACGAATTTCGATATTGTGTTACGGGTCATTATCATGGTGACGCTGTTTGCTGCGGCCTATATGGCCGAGGTGGTCAGGGGGGGATTCGCCGCCCTGCCGCGGGGACAGTATGAGGCGGCGGATTCGCTTGGCCTCGACTATTGGAAATCACAACGCCTGATCTTGCTTCCGCAAGCCTTGA
>CALEMZ010000357.1 GCA_937910975.1 uncultured Pseudorhodobacter sp.
CAACACCACGCCTTCGGTCCTTTTCTTGCGGCCGGTGGCGCTTTTCATCATCGTGGCTTCGCGTTCAATCAACTCGTTGATCTGGGCTTTGCTGCTGGTGGCCATACTTGGCCCTGGTATCCTTGCGGGTATTATTGCCATTGGACTGCGTTCGATCGGTTTCATCGGCAAACTACTTTATGAAACGATCGAGGAAACCGACGTGCGCCAGATCGAGGCGATCCGCGCCACCGGGGCCACGCCGTCACAGTTGCTCACCTATGCCATTGTGCCGCAGGTCATGCCCGCCTTTTGGGGTATCACGGTGTTTCGCTGGGATATCAACATCCGTGAAAGCGCCATTTTGGGGCTGGTGGGCGCAGGCGGGCTAGGGCTTAAGTTGCAGGCCTCACTCAATGTGCTGGCCTGGCCGCAGGTTACTTCGATCCTGCTGCTGATCCTTATGACGGTGGTGATTTCGGAATGGGTCTCGGCCAAGGTACGCACCGCGTTGATCTGAGGCATCGGTCTGGACAAGCAGTCGCGGCGCGGCTGTTTGTCCAGACACACTTACTGCAGCGCGCGGGGGCTCGCATTCCTCCGGGTTGTGCAGGCACGCCGCCTCTGGCAATCAGCCTCAAGGCAGGTTATGGGCAGGGCAACCACGCGTGAGGCTGCTTATGACCAATCCCGAATTTACCGATGTCATTTCCTCGATAGAAGAGATCATCGAAGACGCCCGCAATGGCCGCATGTTCATTTTGGTGGATCATGAGGATCGCGAGAATGAGGGCGATCTGGTGATTCCGGCGCAAAAATGTACAGCGCAAGCTATCAATTTCATGGCTATGCACGGGCGCGGACTCATTTGTCTGACGCTAACCGAGGATCGGATTGACACGTTGGGCCTGTCGCTGATGAGCCCGCGAAACTCCAGCCGGCATGAGACGGCTTTCACCACATCCATTGAGGCCCGCGAAGGGGTTTCAACCGGTATTTCGGCGGCTGACCGTGCCCTGACCGTGGCCGTGGCGATAGACCCGGACAAAGGCGCGCAAGACATTGCTACCCCCGGCCATGTGTTTCCACTGCGCGCCCGCAATGGCGGCGTGTTGGTACGCGCGGGCCATACCGAGGCCGCGGTGGACGTGTCGCGCCTTGCCGGGCTGGACCCGTCCGGTGTGATCTGTGAGATCATGAATGATGACGGTACAATGGCGCGCTTGCCGGACCTGATCATCTTCGCGCAAAAGCACGCGCTGAAGATCGGCACAATCTCTGATCTGATCGCCTATCGCCGTCGCAATGACAATCTGGTCCGTATTAGTTCGGAAACCACTGTTACCTCGGAATTTGGCGGCGAATGGATCATGCGTGTTTTCACCGATGATACCGAGGGTGCTGAGCATGTCGCACTGATCAAAGGCGATATTTCCACCTCCGACCCGGTTTTGGTGCGGATGCACACGATGGACCCGCTTTTGGATGTGGTGGGCCTTGGCCCGATTGGCCGGACAGGGGAATTTGGCGATGCCATGCGCCTGATCGCGGCTGAGGGGCGGGGCGTGCTGGTACTCTTGCGCGACTTGCACATGAAAATGGTGTCGGAGGCGGAAGCAAGCCCGCGAACCCTGCGCCAGTATGGGCTTGGCGCGCAGATCTTGTCTAACCTTGGACTCAAGGATCTGGAGTTGCTGACAAATTCTCCGCGCCCGAAGGTTGTAGGGCTGGAGGCATACGGTATTTCTATCATCGGCACGCGTGCCATTCCGAAAGGGTAAGCCATGGCCTCTTCTGAGACGCATCATATCTTGCCGCTGCCGGTTTTTGACAAGCCGGTTAAGCTGTTGATCGTGGTTGCCCCTTATTACCGCACCATCGCCGACCAACTGATCGCTGGAGCGGAGATGGTGGCGCAAAGCTGTGGCGCGAGCGTGGAGATCGTGGAGGTCCCCGGCGCGCTGGAGGTGCCGACCGCGATTGCGATGGCTGAGCGGCAGAGTAATTTTGACGGCTATGCGGCCCTTGGCTGCATCATCCGGGGCGAGACGACCCATTACGATACGGTCTGCAATGACAGCAGTCGCGCCTTGTCATTGCTCGGGTTGCAGGGGGCCTGCATTGGCAACGGCATCCTGACCGTGGAAAACATGGATCAAGCGCAGGTGCGTGCCGATCCAGCCGCGCAGAACAAAGGTGGCGCCGCCGCCGCCGCCGCCCTTCACCTGATCGCCCTTTCGCGTCGCTGGTCCAGCGCGCGCAAAGGCATCGGCTTTCGCCCGCCTGAGGATAGCTTTCGCGCATGACCAAGACTGATAAAAAACAAATGAAATCAACCGCGCGTCTTTACGCGGTTCAAGCGCTGTTTCAGATGGAAAGTTCGGGCCAGACGGTGGAAGCCGTGCAGCGGGAATTTGAGGAGCACCGTTTTGGGGCCGTCTATGAAGGCGACGAAATGGCTGAGGGCGATGCGTCCCATTTCCGCGCCATTCTGGATCACGCCGTGACCCGGCAGGCGCGGATAGACCAGATGACCGACCGCGCCTTGGTCGCGAAATGGCCGATTGACCGGATTGACCCGGTGCTACGCGCCTTGTTCCGCGCGGCAGGTGCAGAATTGGTTGAAATGGCGACACCGCCCAAGGTGGTGATCACCGAGTTTGTGGACGTGGCCAAAGCTTTCTTTCCCGAAGGCAAAGAGTCGAAGTTCGTGAATGCGGTGCTGGACCATATGGCGCGCGAAGCCAAACCAGAAGCATTCTGAGGCGCGACAAAAGGCCCGGTGAAACCTGGACTGGCTGTGCTAGAGTTTCCCCAACCAATGGGGGAAGCCATGCCAAAACTGATCCGCCTTTATATCATCAACGTCGCCATCGGCTTCGCGCTGGCCCTGGTCTTCGTCTCGGCTGTGGTCTGGTCTGATGTGGGCGGGCTTTGGCATCTGGTGACGGGCAGCGAAATGGGCTGGCTTGCCTTTATCATGATGGTGGTGTTCAACGGCATCGTCTTTGCTGGCGTTCAGTTCGCCTATGCGGTGATGAGCCTCGCCGCGCCGGAGGATGGTCCCAAGGGCGGCAAAAAGCAGGGCGTAACGCCTGCGCTTGCGCCGGTTCATGTGGAGGCCAAGCGGGGCTGAGGTGGCGGGAACCGCAGCAGCCGTGTCGGCTTGAATTTCCCGAGAGCCTGAGTGTTCAGGTGGTCGCCAGATACCAAGGCCAAGACCTTGGCAGAGCCAGCTCCCTCGGAGATGCTTATCGGCCACTGGAAAAGGGCTGATCACGAACCGAGCAGTACCCGCCACCCTTAGAGATAGGCCTGTGGAAGGCACAACGCAAGGGGCTGTGTGCACGCAGGTATCCGCGCCCGCACATTCTGGTAAGCAACTGAAATAAATTGTTATTCAAGATGTTGCTTGCCAGATGTTAAGACGTTTCGCGCCCGGGGCGGTTCAGAATTCCCGACCTCTCAATCAAGTCAGGCGGCCAATAAGACGGCGGCTTTGTGCGCGCAAAATGCTAGGCTCCAGACCCATTAATTTGCTTGAGGCTTTGATGCCTGCATGATTCAA
>CALEMZ010000358.1 GCA_937910975.1 uncultured Pseudorhodobacter sp.
CCATTGCCGCAAGATCAGCAGTAGCCTTACGCTCTCGCTTGAGCATCACTTCGGCCAGCGATGACAGGATCACCGTTTTGCCCGCTCGCTCCAGCCGCGCAATTGTGTCAGGCAAATCAGGCTCATGGAACGGCGCACGTTTTGAACAGATAACCTCACCCAGATAAACCTCGTCCACTGGGGCTTCATCTGCAATCCGAGCATAAAAATCGCGCCGATCTTCGGCGGACCAGTGATAGGCAATCGGGCCGAGGGTAAGTTTTGTCATCTCTGTTACCGCCATTTCTTGGTCTCGAACGCGCCTTGGGTCTGCTTTTGCCCTTCGGTCAACGCCACAAGGTTCGCCATATCCGCAGGCCGCCCTGCGCGGATATCATCGACCGCTTGGCGAAAGGCGGTCACCACGCCGCGCACATAGGATTTTGACCGTTGCCGCCCTTCGATCTTGAAGGCGTGCACACCCGCATCAATCAGTTCCGGCAACAGCCGCGACAGGTTCAGGCTGACGGGTTCTTCAAAGGCGTAATAAGCATCTGCGCGGTGCGGTGCGGTATACCGTCCCTTGCAAATGGTGGGATAGCCTGCCTTTTCGTCAGGGCTAAAGCAATCAATGGTAAACCCGGCCAGCTGTGATGACATCGTGCCATCGGCATCGCGCTTGTATTCCACATCCGAAGCAGGCGAACAGACGCCATCCATATTGGTTGATTGCCCTGTCAGATAATTGGTCAAACTGCATCGCCCTTCGACCATCAGACCGTGATTGCCAAAGATGAAAGTCTCGATTTCGCAGGGGATTTCGCTGGCGATCTGCTTGATTTCGGGCACCGTGAGGATGCGCGGCAGCACCACGCGCTTCACGCCGAATTCGCGGGCGTAATAGCGGATCGCCTCGGGGCTGGAGGCGGCGGCCTGCACCGAAAGATGCAGGCGGATGTTGGGGTAGGTGCGTTTGATGTAATCGGCAACGCCGATGTCTGCGACGATGAAAGCATCGACGCCGTAGCGCGCGCCAAGGTCCACCGCCTCCTGCCAAAGCCCGAAACGCCCAGCCGTGGGAAAGGTATTGACCGCAAGCAGCACCTTGGTGCCGTGCTGATGGGCATGCGCCACCGAGGCTTCCATTTCCTCCGGAGTGAAATTCAGGCCCGGAAAGTTGCGCGCATTGGTGGCGTTCTGAAAGCCGCAATAGACCGCATCGGCACCGGCCTCGACCGCCGTGCGCAGCGCTGCGGGAGTGCCGGCGGGGC
>CALEMZ010000359.1 GCA_937910975.1 uncultured Pseudorhodobacter sp.
AACGCCTTGATATGCCACCCAATCCCCCCGTCACCAACTTTCAGCTATAGCTCGTGTTACGGCGACCACCTGTGACCGTGAATTGCTGGGCGAAGTGCTGCTGAGTGAGGCCGGGCGCACGACAAAAACGGATCTGACCATGGCTATGCCAACTTGCGATGCGATTGGTGACGTTCTGGTGTTGAATAATCCGCTTCCTGATCTGAAACTCGCTACAGCGAATTAAAGGTTATTTGGGCGGACTTTCATGCGGTTGATTCCCGGAGGCGCTGCGTTTATCGCGGCGCTTTTTCTTGCACTGACAGCACAGGCACAAGATGTCACGCTGAGCGCCCGCGACAGCGGTTTGGCGCTGAACGGCAATTGATAGGTTATGACGGCGCATTTTACCGCATCGATACCGTCTATGGCGGGCTTATTGTGGCCACCGAAGGCGTGATCTGTGCGCGGCATGACCTATGTGCCGGGGCTGGAGGATTTGTCCGACGGCCACGCTCTGGCGCGGATCAGCTTTGCTGCCATGCCGCCTGACGCTGCCCGATGGAGGCGTTGAAGGCCGCGCACCCCGATTTGGCGGAGGAAGCTTTTTCAGCAATTAGCACTGCGGCAGGCAGCCGAACTTATATGGTCGATATTAATACCGCGATGGCCCCCAAAGTTTGTGGAAAATATGACCCCTGCTCAACCTGGCATTTGCCACTTACAGCGCCGCCGCCAGCCGCGCGCCCTGATCAATCGCGCGCTTGGCGTCCAGCTCGGCGGCCACTTCCGCGCCCCCGATCACATGATGCGCGATACCTGCAGCGACAAGTTCATCGGCCAAGCGTCGATCCGGCACTTGGCCTGCACACATCACCACGTTGTCCACTTCCAACAGTTCCGGCCCGTCTGCCGTGCCAATCCGCATGCCCTCCGGCACCACCTCGTCATAAGACACGCCACTACGCATCTGCACGTTCTTCATTTGCAGCGCGGCGCGATGAATCCAGCCCGTCGTCTTGCCCAAACGGCGGCCTAACTTTTCCGCCTTGCGTTGAAGCAACGTTACCTGCCGCGCGGGCGGTTCTGGCTGCGGGCCAGCGGTCGCCAAACCGCCAGGTACATCCGCAGGGTCTCCCACGCCCCATTCGCGTTTCCACAAGGCCAGATCCTCGGTCGGGCTATGGCCCTGATGCACAAGGTATTCGGCCACATCAAAGCCGATGCCACCCGCGCCAACAATCGCCACGCGCTTGCCCACCGGCGCGCCTGTCAGCACCGCCTCATAGCCCAGCACATGCGCGGCCTCCTGCCCCGCAATGCCCGGATCGCGCGGAGTCACGCCTGTGGCCACCACCACCTCATCAAACCCGGTCAAATCCTGCGCACTGACGCGCTGGTTTAGATGCAACTGCACCCCAGCCTCGGCCAACATCACACCAAACCAATCCACCAGCCCGCGAAACTCTTCCTTGCCCGGCACAGCCTTGGCAAGGTTCAGCAAGCCGCCCACTTGGCCAGATGCCTCAAACAGATCCACCTGATGCCCACGCCCGGCCGCCACGATTGCGCACATCATGCCCGCCGCTCCGGCCCCTACAACCGCAATGTGCTTGGGGCGGGCGGCTGGTTCATAGCGCAGCTCCGTTTCCGCACAAGCGCGCGGATTCACAAGGCAAGACGTCAGCTTGCCGCTAAACGTATGGTCCAGGCAGGCCTGATTGCAGGCAATGCAAGGTGCTATCTGCGCCGCCCGGCCTGAGGCAGCCTTGGCCACGAAATCCGGGTCGGCAAGGAATGGCCGCGCCATAGAAACCATATCGGCGCGGCCTGAGGCCAGCACGTCCTCCGCCACCTCCGGCGTATTGATACGGTTGGAGGTGATGACCGGGATCGAAACCTCTGGCCGCAACCGCCCCGTAAGCCATGTGAACGCCGCCCTTGGTACAGAGGTCGCAATGGTCGGCACCCGCGCCTCATGCCAGCCGATCCCGGTGTTCAGAATGGTGGCACCCGCCGCCTCAACCGCCTTGGCCAGCTTCACCACCTCATCCCAGGTGGAACCATCGGGCACCAGATCGATCAGGCTGATGCGATAAATCAAAATAAATTCCGGCCCCACGGCCTCCCGGACACGGCGCACCACCTCCACCGGCAGGCGCATCCGGTTCTCATAATTGCCACCCCAACGATCGGCGCGCTTATTGACATGGCGCACAAGGAACTGGTTCAGGAAGTACCCTTCCGACCCCATGACCTCCACCCCATCATAACCCGCCTCTTTGGCGCGGGTGGCGGCGGTGACAATATCGACGATCTGCGCCTCGATGCCCTCTTCATCCAATTCACGCGGCACGAAGGGAGAGATGGGCGACTTGATTGCACTGGCCGACACGCATCCCTTGCCATAGGCATAGCGCCCGGCGTGCAAAATCTGCATCGCAATTCGCCCACCCGCCTGATGGACGGCATCCGTGACGCGGCGATGATTGGCAATATCTTGCGCTGAGAACAGCCCTGCCGCCCCAGGAAAAACCCCGCCCTCG
>CALEMZ010000360.1 GCA_937910975.1 uncultured Pseudorhodobacter sp.
GCTTATCAACCTTGGCTATGGCCACGGCGATGCAGCGCAGGCGGTGGCGCAGGCTTCGGGTGAGACCCCGGAGGCGGCAACTTCCGCGCTGATCAAGGCCGCACTGAAACTGCTGGCACCGAAGGGATAAGCGATGGAACCGGACCCGACATTGCGCCCCGAGGGCCTGGCCGAAGACCCCGACCGCGCGCTGCGACCGCAGCTGCTGGAGGAATTCGTGGGGCAGGCAGAGACGCGCGCCAACCTGCGGGTGTTCATTGAGAGCGCCAAGATACGCGGCGAGGCGATGGATCACACGCTGTTTTACGGCCCGCCCGGCCTTGGCAAAACCACGCTTGCGCAGATCATGGCGCGGGAGTTGGGCGTGGGGTTTCGCATGACCTCCGGCCCGGTGCTGGCCCGCGCCGGGGATCTGGCGGCGATCCTGACCAATCTGGAACCCAATGATGTGCTGTTCATCGACGAAATCCACCGGCTTTCCCCGGTGGTCGAGGAGGTGCTTTACCCCGCGATGGAAGATTTCGCGCTGGATCTGGTGATCGGTGAGGGGCCTGCGGCGCGTACCGTGCGGATTGATTTGCAGCCCTTCACGCTGGTCGGGGCGACGACGCGGCTGGGCTTGCTGACGACGCCGCTTAGGGATCGGTTCGGGATTCCGACCCGGTTGCAGTTCTACACCGAGGAAGAGCTGGACCTGATCGTGACGCGGGGGGCGCGGCTGATGGGGGTGAAATCGGAGCCGGCGGGGACGCGGGAGATTGCGAAACGGGCGCGGGGAACGCCGCGGATCGCCGGGCGTTTGCTGCGCCGGGTGGTGGATTTCGTGCTGGTGGAGGGTGACGGCTGCCTGACACAAAAAATCGCGGACCGGGCGCTGACGCGGCTGGGGGTGGATCACATCGGGCTGGATGGGGCGGACCGGCGCTATCTGATGCTGCTGGCGGAACATTACGGCGGCGGGCCGGTCGGGGTGGAAACGATCGCGGCGGCGCTGAGCGAGGCGCGCGACGCGATTGAAGAGGTGATCGAGCCGTTTTTGCTGCAACAAGGGCTGGTTCAGCGGACGCCTCGGGGGCGGATGCTGGCGGCGCGGGCCTGGCGGCATTTGGGGATGGAGGCCCCGCGCGGGCCGGGGCAGACGGATATGTTTGAGGCAAAATAGGCGGGCGGGTTTGGTGGCTGTCGTGGGCGGCGCGGCGGGGTGAAACCCCACATTACGTGTGTGGATATTGGAGTGTGTGATGGCCAAAAAGTTGCATGATTTTGCGCCGATTTATGAGGCAGAGCAAAGGCTGGTGGATTGGCTGCAAGCGGGCCATCGGGAGGAGTTTTTCGTCTCCCGCAGCCTGCCGCCAGTGGCTGCGCCGCAAGCGGTGCGGCTGCGGGCCGAATTTATCCGCTATCTGGCACTGGGCGGCTGTGAGGATTGCGCGCCATCTGAAAAAGGGTTGGGTATTTTTGGCGCTTATATCGAGGGCGATGGGCCGGAGGGGGCGGAAACCCCTGGGTTGGATCTGGAAGGTTGCACGCTGAAGGGCGATTTGACGCTGTTCTCCTGCCGCCTGCCTGACTTGCTGCTGCTGCGCGGGGCGCAGGTGCAAAACCTGTTTTTGGACGGTGCGGCGTTGATGAACGGGATGACGGCTGACAGGCTGGAGGCGCGGGGCAACGTGGTTTTGGGCGGGGTTGTGGCGCGCGGAGAGGTTCGGCTGTTGGGCGCCAAACTGGGTGGTGGCCTTGATTGCGAGGGCGCGAAATTGACGGCGGGGGAGGGCGACAAGGCGCTGAATTGTGATGGGGCGGAGGTTTCGGGCGCGTTCTTTTTGCGGAAAGGGGCGGAGATTAACGGGGTATTGGACCTGACCGGCGCGCGGTTTGGGCACATCGTTGATGATGAGGCCTGTTGGCCAACAGAGATTGTTCTGGATCGCTGCCGTTATGGCGCGTTTACTAGCGGGCCTGTCGATGCGGCGGCGCGGTTGCGGTGGTTGGCATTGCAACGGCCCGAAGAATATGGGCAGGCGTTTTGGCCGCAGCCTTATGAGGAATGCGCGCGCGCCTTGCGCGAGGCCGGGCATGGTGGTGCAGCGCGGGATATTTTGATTGAAAAGGAGCGGTTGCAGCGCGAGGACAAGCGCGATGCGTTGCGGGCTGCAAATCGGTTAGAGCTTTGGGCTTGGCTTTGCGTTTGGGATGGTATTTTGGGCTGGACGGTGCGCTATGGCCGTGCGCCGCTGTGGGCCTTTGCTTGGCTGGCCGGTTTTTGGCGCTTGGGACCATGGTCTTTGGCTTCGCGGAGAATTTTGGTGCGTTCAAGCCCAACCTGCCGCAGGTGCAGCGCGCGCCGGAATGGGTGCTCTGCGGGGTCGATGCGGGGAAAGTGGCGGTATTGCCGAGCCTCGGTGGCAAGGAAAGCGCCGGGCTGCGCCTGCCGCTTCAAACGCAATATGACTGTTTTAGCACGCAACTGGAGGCATTGTCTTACCCGAAATTCAATGCATTCATCTATTCGGCGGATGTGCTTTTGCCGGTGGTCAGCCTTGAGATGCAAAGCTATTGGTTGCCCGATGATCAAAGCCCATTTGGGGTTATTGCGCGGTGGTATCTGTGGATTCAGATTATCGCGGGCTGGGCGTTGACCTTGTTGGCGGTGGCCGGGTTCTCAGGCATGATCAAGCAAGACAGTAAGTGAGCGGGGATGTGATGGGCGAGGAAGTGGCCGGGATGGGCGCGGGCGAGATTGAGGCGTTGTTTACCCGCGCGGACGGGCAATATCTGTTCGCGCGCTGGGGGCGGCCGATTGTGCCGGTGGTGTTTGGCGTGACGGACGCGACGCTTTCGGTTGTGAAGGGCGCAGTGGAGGCGGTGGTGGCGCTGGCGGGCCATGAACTGGCCGAGACGGATGCAGAGCTGGGTGCCAATCTGATGGTGTTTTTCTTCACCGATTGGGCGGAATTGCGCGCGGTGCCGCGATTGGGTGAGATGATCCCCGATCTGGAGGCGCTGACCTATCGGCTGGAGGCGGCGGGGGCGAACCAGTATCGCAGTTTTCGCTTTGATGCCGGGGGCGCGATCAAGGCGGCCTTTGTGTTTGTGCGGATGGATGCGGCATTGACGGAGGTTCCGGCCGATGTCTTGGCGCTTAATCAGGCGGTGCAGGTGATTTTGCTGTGGTCAGATGTGGCGTTCCGCGACCGTTCGCCTTTGGCGAAAGCCGGGGAGGTGCTGGTGCTGCGCCCGGAAATCGGGGCGGTGATCCGGGCGGGCTATGACCCGGTGATGCCAAAGGTGGCGCGCGATGCCAGTCATGCGCTACGCTTGGCGGCGCGGATTGCTTGATTTTGCAGAGCAGGGCGGCGAAGTTACGCATTCAAAATCCCAGTTAATATTGCTCGACTAGGGGGTACGGGGTGCATTTCTGCCAAATTTGTGAACAGTTGCGGTTGGAACAAGACGGCATCACGCGGAGGGTGAAGGGTGGAGCATCGGTTCGATTTACGGGTGTATTATGAGGATACGGACCTTGCGGGGATCGTCTATTACGCCAATTATCTGAAGTTCATCGAGCGCGCCCGCAGCGAATGGGTGCGCGGTTTGGGGGTGGATCAGGCGGCATTGCGGGCTGGGGCGGGTGTGGTTTTTGCCGTGCGCCGGGTGGTGGCGGACTATCTGCGGCCTGCGGTTTATGACGATATGTTGCAGGTTCGCACGCGGGTTTTGGCGGGTAGCGGCGCGCGGATTGTCTTGGCGCAGCGCGTTTATCGCGATGAGGCGCTGTTGTTTGAGGCCGAAGTTACGCTGGTTTGCCTGACATCCGCAGGGCGGCCAGCGCGATTGCCGGAGGTGTTGCGGGGCCAGATTGTCGCGTCATAGCGGAAACGTGACCTTAGATGTATCTGGAAAAGCGGCGGCTTCTCGCGCGGCTTCATTTTGATCTATTGGCAATTGCCTTAAAAAACGGATAGAATCAGTCGATATGAAGGCCGGAGAACGGCCCAATAAGAGAAGAGCAGGCAATATGGAAACGGATACCCTTGCGGCGGCGCGAGAGATTGACTTCTCGCTCTTTGCCCTATTTGCGCGCGCAACACTGACGGTTAAGCTGGTGATGCTGATGCTGCTCGTCATGTCCTTTTGGTCATGGGCCATCATCATTCGCAAGCATATCGGCTTTCGAAAGGCAAAACAGGACGCGGGGGGGTTTGACCGCTCTTTCTGGTCGGGTGAGCCGCTCGATGAACTGTTTGAAAAGATCGGACCGGAGCCGCGTGGCGCATCGGAGCGGATTTTCGCGGCGGGCATGTTGGAGTGGCGGCGCAGCCATCGCGATGATGGGGGCCTGATCGCAGGCGCGCAGGCGCGGATTGATCGCTCCATGGATGTGGCGATTGCCAAGGAGAGCGAGGAGCTGAACAACGGTTTGTCCTTCCTTGCGACCACCGGGTCCACCGCGCCGTTTATTGGCCTTTTCGGCACAGTTTGGGGTATCAAGCACGCGTTTGAGCAGATCGCTATCAGCCAGAACACCAATCTGGCCGTTGTGGCGCCGGGCATTGCCGAGGCGCTTTTGGCCACGGGGATTGGGCTTGTTGCGGCTATTCCGGCGGTGGTGTTTTACAACAAGCTCAATTCCGACAGCGAGCGGATCATTGGCGGCTATGAGGCCTTTGCTGATGAGTTTGCCACCATCTTGTCGCGCCAGTTGGACAGCTGAGCCATGGGCGCTGGTGTCATGAAAACAGCGGGTGGCGGGCGGCGCGGGCGGCGGCGGGGCAAGGCAGCAGCCATGTCCGAGATCAACGTCACGCCTTTTGTCGATGTGATGTTGGTGCTGTTGATCATCTTCATGGTGGCGGCCCCCATGCTGACGGTTGGCGTGCCAATTGAATTGCCGAAAACAGCAGCCACCGCCCTGCCGACCGAGCAGGAGGAGCCGCTGACGATCACCATGACTGCCGATGGGCGTTTGCTTATTCAGTCGCAGGATGTGGCGGATGGGGAGTTGATCCCCAAGTTGCAGGCCGTGGCGGCAGAGCGCACGAGTGACAAGATTTTCCTGCGGGCCGATGGCTCTATCCCCTATTCCCGCGTGGCGCAGGTGATGGGCGCGCTTAATGCCGGGGGCTTTCGTAACATCGGGCTTGTGACCGATACGGACGGGCCGTCTTTTGGCGTAACGGGCGGCTAGGCTGGCGTGATGGACAAGGGGCTTCTTTATTCGGGCATCGGACATATCGGCCTGATCCTGTGGGCGTTGATTGGTGGGGTTTTTGTCAGCCATGATGACTTGCCAGAGATCGCAGTGACGGAAGTGTCACTCATGACCAGCGCCGAGTTTGAGGCGATGCAAGCGGCGTCGCCCACGGCCCCGGCCCCGGAAGCTCCGCAGACCGATATTGCCACGCCCACGCCAAGCATCCCGGCGGAGGAACCGCCTGCGCCCACCCCGCAGGCCGACGCTCCGCAGGTGGTGACAACCCCGCCACTGCCCCGCCCCACGCCGGAGCCAATACCAGAAATCGCACCGGATGTGACCGAGACTGCGCCTTTGTCCGTGCCTCCAACCCTTGAAGAGCCAACTCCGCCTGCGCCAATGGCGGTGGATGAGCCGCCGGTTCTGGCCCCGACTGCGCTTACCCGCCCGCGCCCCAAGCCCGCGCAGCGCGTGGCGCCTGTGCCGACTGAGACCCCCGCGCCCGATGCGGTGGTGGATGCCGCGCCGACCCCGGCTGTAACGCCCGAGGCCGCCCCGGATGCGCAGGTCGTGGAAGAGGAAAAGCCTGAAACTGCCCCGGAAGAGGCCGGAACCGAGCTTGCCACCGAGGCCAATAAGGCGGAGCCTTTGGCCCCGTCCAGTTCCGCGCGCCCCAAGGCGCGGCCTGCGCGCCGGGCAGAGACGGCCCCAACCGAGGCCCCAGTTGTTGCGGCCGCCGCTGATGTGCCGCGCGATGCGATTGCCGATGCTGTGGCCGCCGCCATGGCCGGGGCGTCCGCAAGCGTGGCCCCCGCAATAGCGCCTACTGGCCCGCCGATGACGGCAGGCGAAAAGGATGGGTTGCGCGTGGCGGTGCAGCAATGCTGGAACGTCGGCTCGCTTTCATCCGAGGCCTTGCAGGTAACGGTAACAGTTGCCGTTGCGCTTGGTCAGGACGGCAAGCCAGACATCGGCTCTATCACCATGACAGAATTCACCGGAGGGTCCGAGGGTGCGGCGCGCCAAGCCTTTGAGGCGGGGCGGCGGGCGGTGATCTTGTGCGGTTCCAATGGTTTCAAACTTCCCCCTGAAAAATATGAACAGTGGCGTAACTTGGAACTTGTATTCAACCCGGAGAGAATGAGGATCAAATGACCTATCAGAGCCCCTTCGGCCTTTTGCTTGCTATTGGATTGATGTTTGGCGGCGCGTTTGGCGCCCCGGCAGTGGCACAAACCGGCCCCCTTCGGATCGAGATTGTCGAAGGTGTGATCGAGCCTTTGCCATTTGCGGTGCCTGATTTTGTGGTCGAGAACGCGGCGGCGGGCGAATATGCCCGCAATATCGCGCGCGTCATCGCCTCGGACCTTTCTGGAACCGGGCTTTTCCGTGAAATTCCGGCCAATGCGCATGTCGGGCGGATCAGCAGTTTTGACGCGCCGGTGGCCTATGCCGATTGGAAAGCCGTCAACGCGCAGGCGCTGGTGACGGGCGCTGTTAGTGCCAGCAGCGACCGGATCGTAGTCAA
>CALEMZ010000361.1 GCA_937910975.1 uncultured Pseudorhodobacter sp.
CTTATCGGGGTTACGCTCCTCGATCTTGGTCAGAAGTTGCACGGCACTGACCCCACCCCAATCACCGCGCAGGAGGCGACCGCGGGGTGTTTTGCGACGGCCTGTTCCACCTCGACCGAATAGACATTCTCGCCGCCACTGACGATCATGTCCTTGACGCGGTCAACCAGAAACACAAACCCCTCGGCGTCCATGCGGCCCGCGTCGCCGGTGTGCATCCAGCCCTCGCGGCCCGGTCTGGCCAAGGCCTTGGCGGTTTCCTCGGGCTTATTCCAATAACCCAGCATCACGCCCGGGCTGAGAACGATGATTTCGCCCACCTCGCCGCGCGGCAATTCCTGACCTTCCGGATCGACAATAAGAACATCAATCCCAATACCCGGTTGCCCTGCGGACCGAACCTTGCCAAGTTCTCTGCCCTCCTGCGTGTGAAAGACGCCGGGAAGGATGGTCATGATCGGTGCCATCTCGGTCATGCCATAAATCTGGATGAAATTGGTGCTTGGCAGCAGTGCCACCGCACGCTCAACCAATGCTTCGTTAATCGGCGACGCGCCATAGACCATCGTATCAAGACTGCTCAGATCGAAACTCGCGGCATCTGGATGGTCGACCATCATCTGGATCATGGTCGGCACCAGAACTGTCGTATTGATCCGTTCCCGCTCGATAGCTTCCAGCACGCCTAAGGGCGTGAAGGTCGGCAGCGTTACGTGGATGCCGCCCGCGGTCCAGAGAAATCCCAGAACGGTGATGGCCGCGATGTGGAATAGGGGTGCCGCATGTAGGCCGACTGCACCCGCGCGCGCCATTCCCTCCGCAACCGCGAACAGACTGTTCTGGCAAAGCGCGTCATGCGATAACATCACGCCCTTGGGGAAGCCCGTGGTCCCGCCGGTATAGAAAACCCCGGCCAGATCGGTGCCGCCGCGCTGCGCGTCAGGCACCGGCAAAGCGTCCGCAAGAATAGCTTCATAAGACACCATCCCGTTCGGCGTTGGCCCGTCGCCCACGTGAATCAGGGTGCGCAAAGAGTTGCTGCGTTGGAGAATGTCAGGCAGCATCGACAAGAAAGGGTCGTCGATCAGTAACACCTTGGTATCACAATCATCCAATGAATAAGCGATCTCGACCGGACTCCAGCGCGTGTTCACCGGGTTCACCGCAGCACCGGCCCAAGGCACGGCCATGAAATATTCCACGTATCGGTCAGAGTTGTGCGACAAGATACCAACCCGATCGCCTTCTTGGACACCGAGGTCTAGCAGCGCACTGGCCAAGCGGCTGACGCGGTCCTGAAACTGCGAAAACGTGTGCCGTCGTCCACCGCAGATGGTCGCCATCCCATTGGGCTGGCGGGCGACGGCGCGGTGCAGTGCCTGGGTGGTTTTCATGCAATCATCCTTTTCATCAATTACTTATGTGATGCGATCGTCGCTCTATCAGCTTTGCAGACGATGCTGGGGTCTGCGAGAGGGGCTTGCGGACAGAAAGAGGTGCCCAAGCATGCAATTGGCAGCGCATCTGAAACGCTGCACAGGGCGCGCGTCACCGGTTCTGTCATGCCAGAGTTCGGTGCCACTTTTGTATCAGACGGCAGCGCCCTATCGCGCCGCCGTCGAAATCTAGCCCGTCAGGCAGATGCGGGCTTGTAAGCTCCAGACACCTTGCCAGCCACCTCCATGGCCTTCACCGCGTCGCCCGCACTCATAAGTTTGGTTGTCGAACCGCTGGACAATGCGCCCGAGGCACCCACCGCAAATGCGCCCGCGGCCATGGCCATGTCGTCGGGAGCCTCGATTAACGCGACGATGTCATGCGTGCCAAAGCAGAAAAACAGGTTGTGCAACTTGCCACCAACAGCCTCAATCAGAGGCCGAGCGGCCGCCTCCCGGTCTTGAGGATTCTCGACCATCGCCTTGAGCGCTGTGGGCGTATAGCTAGCTTGAAACAGGTAGAAGGGCATTTGGTTCTCCTTTCAATGAGAGCCCTGATTATGCAGGCAGGCAAGCTTTACGTCCCTAAGAAATGCAAATTTTTCGGAATCGATGTCCGAACCTGTCCCCGGCGTCTGCGCGCTTTCAGCTTTGATGTCTCCCGCAGTGAGCTTTCAAGCTTTAGATCCTGATA
>CALEMZ010000362.1 GCA_937910975.1 uncultured Pseudorhodobacter sp.
AGGGCGTTGCAACACGACGGCAGCGTTGACGGCAACGGTTAGGCCTTCGGTGGCTATGTAGCTGTCTGTAGAGGCGAATTTCATCTTCTGGTTGCGGCTTTCTATTTTCATCCGTGCAGAACTTACCCGCGCCATCAAATTGTCGCAACCGCTAGTGACAATAGCGGCAGGTTCCGCTAATTGACGCGCCAGTAGGAGAGCACAATGTTGAAAGCCCCCTTGTCGGCTACGTCCGACCAACTGGAGATTGATGAGATGAAGGCCGAGTCCTTTCTTCCCGACGATTACCGCCCGGCCGAAAATGAGCCATTCATGAATGAGCGTCAGCTGGAATACTTCCGTCGCAAGCTGTTGATGTGGAAGCAGGACATGCTGGATCAATCGGCTGAGACGATTGAGGGCCTGCAAGGCTCTGCCCGCTCGGTGCCTGACATTGCCGACAGAGCCTCTGAAGAAACCGACCGTGCGCTGGAGTTGCGCACGCGGGATCGTCAGCGCAAACTTGTGTCCAAGATTGATGCCGCCCTGCGTCGCATTGAAAATGGCGAATACGGTTATTGCGAAGTGACCGGCGAGCCAATTTCACTGAAGCGTCTGGATGCCCGCCCGATTGCGACCATGACCCTGGAAGCGCAAGAAAAGCACGAACGTCGCGAACGGGTTCACCGCGAGGATTGATCGCCGCGCGGCAATCGGTGATGTTATATTGAGGCCGGGCCTGCGCAGGGGTCCGGCTTCGTCTTTTTGGAAGGCCCAAGGATGACTTTGGAAAACATAGAATTCACGGTGTTGGGCGCGGGGGTTGCGGGCCTTGCTGTGAGTACGGCCTTGGCGCGGCGCGGGGCGAAGGTCACGCTGTTGGAACAGGCGGATGCGATTCGTGAAGTCGGGGCTGGCTTGCAGATCAGCCCGAACGGGGCAGCGGTGCTCCGCGCATTGGGACTCGGTCCTGCATTGGAGGCCGCATCCCTGCAGGCGCAGGCTGTGCGATTGATGGATGGATATGGCGGCGATCAGGTTTTGCGCATGGATCTGGCGCGACTGCGGCCAGGGCAGGGCTATCATCTGTTGCACCGAGCCGATCTGATTGATCTGTTGCGCACAGGGGCAGACGCGGCAGGGGTGGAGCTGCAACTGTTGCAGCGTATTGAAGCGGTTGATGTTTCATCTGCGCGGCCCCGCTTGGTTTCGGCTCAAGGAGCGGAGCGGCAAGTGGGCTTTGTCATTGGTGCTGACGGGCTTCATTCCAAATTGCGCGCCGCGCTCAACGGTACTGTAGCCCCGTTCTTCACCAATCAGGTTGCATGGCGTGCGACGATCCCTGCTGCGCTAGGGGAGGCGGCCGAGGTTGAGGTGCATATGGGCGCGGGCCGTCATCTGATCAGCTATCCGCTACGCGGGGGTACGATGCGCAACATCGTGGCCGTGGAGGAACGTCGCCAATGGGTCGAGGAAAGCTGGAACCTGCGCGACGATCCAATGGAGATGCGGCTGGCCTTTGAAGAGTTTGGCCCAAAGGTGCAGGGCTGGCTGGAGGCGGTTTCGGATGTTTGGCTCTGGGGGTTGTTCCGCCATCCTGTCGCCAAAAATTGGTATGGGCAGAATGCCGTTATCCTTGGCGATGCGGCCCATCCTACGCTGCCCTTCCTTGCCCAAGGGGCAAATATGGCCTTGGAGGATGCTTGGGTTCTGGCCGATTGCCTTGACCGTCTGGGACTCGTCGAAGGCCCGCGGGCCTATCAGGAGGCGCGGCAGTTTCGCTGTGCCAAAATCGTTCAGGCTGCCAATGGCAACGCCCGCGCCTATCATCTGCGCGAACCTCTGCGCAGCCTTGCGCATATGGGTTTGCGTTTGGGCGGGGCCGTGGCACCGGGTCTGGCGCTGCGCAAGTTCGACTGGATTTATGACCATGACGTTACGGGCGGGCAGGGGCGCTAGGCCGCCGCGCGGAGTTCAGAGCGTTTTGAATCAGTTCTCGCGGCCTGTCGCGCGACATGCGTGAGTGTAATAAGTCGTTGCTTTAGAAAAATAAAATCGGCAATCGTTTTAGGCGGCGAGGTCGATCCAGACGGGGACGTGATCGGAGGGTCTTTCCTCTCCGCGCACTTCGCGGTCAATCCGGCAATCCCGCAGCAGGTCTGCCGCTTGCGGGGACAGCAGCAGATGGTCAATGCGGATGCCGTTGTTCTTTTCCCATGCCCCCGCCTGATAATCCCAAAAGGAGTATTGCCCGGGGCCGGGGTTTTGCGCGCGAAACGCATCCGTCAGCCCAAGGTTCACAATGCGCCGGAAGGCCGCGCGGGTTGCGGGTAAAAACAGGGCATCCTCGGCCCAGGCCTTTGGGTTTGCGGCATCTTCGGGCTGTGGGATCACGTTGTAATCGCCGGCAATCACCAAGGGTTCCTCGGTTTCCAGCAACGCCGCGACCCGCGCTTCCATCCGCGCCATCCATGCCAGCTTATAATCATATTTCGGCCCCGGCGCCGGGTTCCCGTTGGGCAGATAAAGCCCGCAAAGCCGCACGGCGCCATCCCCTATTACGGTCGCCTCAATCCAGCGGGCTTGTTCGTCGCTGTCATCTCCGGGCAGGCCGCGCGTCACATCTTCTAGCGGCAAGCGGGACAGAATGGCGACCCCGTTGAAGCCCTTTTGTCCATGGGTTTCAACGCGGTAACCCATATCCTCGAATATTTCACGCGGAAAATTTTCATCAACCGATTTGATTTCCTGCAAGGCCACCGCATCGGGTTTTGCCGCTTCCAGCCAGCGTGGCAGCGCCTCAATCCGGGCCTTGATTCCGTTGATGTTGAATGTCGCCAGCTTCATCCGCGCCCCCTTAGGTTTATCCGTTTCTAAGGGCCGGGACGACGGGGGGCAAGCTACATCGAAAACGACGTGCCGCAGCCGCAAGAACTGCTGGCGTTGGGGTTCTCAATCACAAAGCGCGCACCGATCAACTCTTCGGAAAAGTCGATTACAGCGTTGGAAAGGAAAGGCAGGGAAACCGAATCCACCAGAACTTTCATGCCGTTGCGTTCAAAAACCATATCGTCTTCGGTTGGATCATCGAGTCGGATATCATATTGAAAGCCCGAGCAGCCGCCACCCTCCACGGCCACGCGCAGGGCCTTCACCTCTCCCGCCGCTTCGGCAATTTCTGCGAGGCGGGCAAAGGCACGGTCGGTCACGCGGGGGGGCAGGGTCAGGTTCATTTTGGGCCTATTCTGGTGAATTTCAGGCGTATTTTCCTGCGTAGCACATCCGTAGTACGTGCGTCGCACGCTTTCAATATAGGTGGCCCCGGCCAAGGCGGCAAGGCGCGCGGCAATAGGTGCCATTTTCACATGATTAGCTTATAGGTGAAAGTGATAGCCGCGCGGAACGCGGCGCAAAAGGCCAGAATGATGCTTGCACCCTATGCCTGCCAACCCGATGAAACCCGTGGACGCCTGCACCCCGAGCGGATGTCGTCTTTCCGCTCAGCCTTTCAGCGCGACCGGGACCGGATTATCCATTCCTCCGCTTTTCGGCGACTCAAGCACAAGACTCAGGTGTTTGTGGAGCATGAGGGCGACTATTACCGCACGCGGCTGACCCATTCCATCGAGGTGGCGCAGGTGGCGCGCACCATTTCCGGCGTATTGGGGCTGAACATTGATCTGGCCGAGGCCATCGCATTGGCGCATGATCTGGGCCACACGCCCTTTGGCCATACCGGCGAGGACGCGCTGGCAGAGCTTATGGCGCCCTACGGCGGCTTTGATCATAACGCCCAAGCCATCCGTATCGTGACGAAGTTGGAACGTCATTACGCCGATTTCGACGGGTTGAATCTAAGCTGGGAATCCCTTGAAGGCATCGCAAAACATAATGGTCCCGTAGTCGCCGGGCCGGGCGAGGAACTGCCCTATGCGTTGGCAGAGGCCAATGCCGAATGGGATCTGGAGCTGCACACCTTCGCCAGCGCCGAGGCGCAGGTGGCGGCTATCGCCGATGACATCGCCTATTCACACCACGATCTGCATGACGGGCTGCGCTCTGGCCTGTTTGATGAGAATGACCTGATGGAACTGCCCGTGACCGGCCCCGCCTTTGCCGAGGTGGATGCGCTTTATCCGGGGCTTGATAAGATGCGCCGCAGGCATGAGGCTTTGCGCCGGGTGTTTGGTCGCATGGTGGAGGATGTGATCGCTGTGGCCAAGGGGCGGCTGGAGGCCGCTAAACCACAGTCTGTGAATGATATCAGGGGGATGGAGGCCACCGTTATCCGGTTCTCCAAACCGCTTTATCAGGAATTGAAGGCCATCCGCTCCTTCTTGTTTACCCGCATGTACCGCGCGCCATCGGTCATGAAGGAACGCGCGCGGGTGACAACGGTGATCCACGACCTCTTTCCCTTGTTCATGACGCAGCCTGTGCTTTTGCCCGCTGAATGGCGCGCTGCTGTCGAGCGCGCGGATTC
>CALEMZ010000363.1 GCA_937910975.1 uncultured Pseudorhodobacter sp.
CCGCTAAGATCGGCCATCTCCTTCTTCCACGTGGTGATGTCGCGATGGGCAAAATCGGACAGACTGCTGTGCCCACAGGCTCGTGCCAAAACCTGCATCAATTCAACCGATGCGCCAAAGTATCGGCCGAGCTTTTGTGCGCCGACCTGCACATCCAAGCGCGCGCGCAATTCCGGTTTTTGTGTCGCGACACCCACTGGGCAATTATTGGAATTGCACATGCGCGCCGCGATGCAGCCCACGGCCTGCATGGCCGAATTTGACACAGCGATCGCGTCGGCCCCCAAAGCCATTGCTTTGGCGAAATCCTCCGCGACGCGCAGGCCGCCCGTAATCACCAAAGTCACTTCACGACCCGTTTTCGCATCCAGATGCGCACGGGCACGGGCCAATGCGGGGATTGTTGGTACCGAAATATGATCGCGGAAAATCAAAGGGGCCGCCCCTGTGCCGCCGCCGCGACCATCCAGAATGATGTAGTCGGCACTGGCCTCTAGGGCGAAATCAATGTCCTCCTCGATATGGTTCGCCGACAGCTTGAACCCGATAGGAATACCACCGGACCTTTCGCGAACTTCATCAGCGATCTTGCGAAAATCGGCGGGGGTGTTGAGGTCAGGGAACGTGCTGGGCGAGATAGCGCTTTGTCCCGGAACCAATCCGCGCACTTCGGCGATTTTTCCTTGAACTTTGTCACCGGGAAGATGACCGCCAGTGCCGGTCTTGGCCCGTTGGCCACCTTTGAAATGGAACGCTTGATCCTCCTCCACCAGCGCGGGTTTTCAGCCGAATCGAGCAGAGGCCAGCTCATAGAAATAGCGGGAATTCTCGGCCTGTTCTTCTGCCAACATGCCGCCCTCTCCGGAACAGATGCCGGTCCCGGCCATCTCGGCTCCACGCGCAAGAGCAACTTTGGCCTCTTCAGACAATGCGCCAAAACTCATGTCAGATACGAAAAGGGGGATGTCCAATTGCAAGGGTTTCGCGGCCCTTGGGCCAATCGTCACCGATGTTGCCACAGGTTGGTCATCCAGCAGCGGCTTGCGCGCCATCTGAGCCGGTAAGAATTGGATGTCGTCCCAATGCGGCAGGTCTTTGCGCGGCACACCCATAGCCCCCATTTCGCCGTGATGGCCCAGCTTGGACAACCCGTCTCTTGCCAAAGCATGAATGCGGGCAACGGTAGGTTCTTCGGGAGTTGGTGTCGCCATTGGCACATTCGTTGTTGGCTCGGGGGCCGGGTCGCCTGGCATAAGTTCACCTAAAGACGCATGCGTTCCGTCACAAAAGGGGGCATTGGCGCTGGCCTTGCATTGGCACAATGCGGCTGGGCCTGTCTTGTCGGCCGTAAACTTGAGCGGGCTGATGTCACCGCCTGCGTGTGATCCGTCGCAAAACGGCTGGCTTTTAGATTTACCGCAGCGACACCAATAATAGTCTTTGCCTGCTTCCAACTCTGTTTTGGCAGGTGACTTGGCCGCAATGATTGGCACGCTTTGGTTGGTCATAGGGTATAGCTCCGTGTGAGGTTTGGATGGTCGCCGAAAATCAGCCGCGCATTTTTTGGAGCTGATTGAGCATGCTTTTGTAGTTATCAACGCCCTGCGCGCCTGTCACCAAATGCTGGCGGTCAAAAACCACTGCCGGAACGCCGCTGATGCCCTGTTGTGTCCAGAATTTCTGTTCTTGTCGCACTTCGACAGCAAACCGTTGATCGCGCAGAACTGCGGCGGCCTCTGCGCGGTCCAAACCGATTTCTGCGGCGATTTCCGCCAAGACCGCGACATCAGAGAGGTCTCTCCCGTTGGTGAAATGCGCAGTGAACAATGCTTGCTTTAGGTCGTGCTTGCGGTCGTGCGCGTTTGCCCAATGCAACAACTGATGTGTGTTAAACGTGTTGTGCATCCGAAACCCGTCTTCAAAGCTGAACTCGAACCCAAGCTCTTCCCCGCGCGCCGCCATATTTGCACGGTTTGAATCCGATTGCTCGGGCGTCGTTCCATACTTCTCTGCCAAATGCTCGCGCAT
>CALEMZ010000364.1 GCA_937910975.1 uncultured Pseudorhodobacter sp.
GATAAGCGCGGCCCGTTGCCTCAAAGGCCGCAAGCGCGCTTGGCTTGCCATCATTAAAGGCAAACTCCATCAGCGCGGCAAAAACCTCATAGCCCTGTCGCGCGGCTTCGGCGATCAATTCATCCCGGCCCGCGAAATGGCGGTAAACGGCGGCGGGGGTGACGCCTGCCGCCCCCGCCGCCTCGGACAGGGTGAAACCTTGCGGCCCTTTTTCGGTGATCAGCGCCAGCGCAGCCTCGACCAGCGCCTGCCGCAGATTGCCGTGATGATAGCCGCGCTTAGACATCCCAGATGTCAGGGGTGCCGCAGATGGCGGGGTCGGGCTGGCCGATGAGGGCTTCATCCTTGCCGGCAAAATCCACGGCGTGCAGTACGGTTTGAATGGCGGCAATACGGGCACGCTTTTTGTCATCCGAGCGGACCACCGTCCAAGGCGCATGTGCGGTATGACTGCGGCTCAGGGTTTCGGAAATGGCGGCAGAATAGGCATCCCATTTCTTGAGGCCCTCGACATCAATCCAGCTAAGCTTCCACTGTTTCAACGGGTCGGTTTCCCGCGCGATAAAGCGGCGCAATTGTTCGGCCTGACCGACGTTGAGCCAAAGCTTGACGACCGTAATTCCCTCATCCACCAGCATTTTTTCAAAATCTGGCAATTGGGTAAAGAAATGTTCGCGCTGCTCTGGGGTACAAAAGCCAAAGACATGCTCGACCACGCCGCGATTGTACCAAGAGCGATCAAACATCACCATCTCGCCCGCCGCGGGCATCCAATCGACATAGCGCTGAAAATACCATTGTGTCGCTTCGCGGTCGGATGGTTTGGACAGCGCCACCACGGAGGCGACACGCGGGTTCAGGTTTTCGCGGGTAGCGCTGATGGTGCCGCCTTTGCCAGCGGCATCGCGACCCTCAAAGACCACGACCACGCGCTTGCCGCTTTCCCTGATATCGGCCTGACAGCGCACGAGCTGGCGCTGCAGCCCTTCCATCACCTTCTCATACTCCTTGCGCTTCATTTCGCGCCTGTAGGGGTATGAGACAGACAGGATGTCGTCTTTATCGGCCGTTTCAAGGGCCTCTCGAATGTCGGTTGGTGCCTCTTGGGCAAGAAAGCGGCTGATTGCGCCGTCGAAAGGCAGATCCATTGCGGGCTCCGTCATTGGGGTTTGTCGCAGTATGGCGGGTTGCGCGAAGGGGTGCAAACAGCGGCTTACGGCATGTGCTATGACGTCAACTGTGGCTCCGAGACGCAGGTTAACCGCCAATTTCTTTTATGTCATATGGGGTTGATTGGTAAATCTCGTTTATCCAATTGCCATAGAGGAGATGGGCGTGACTTCTCCACCTGTTAAGCGGTGTTTGGGTGGGGTCATCATCAGGATAGTAGTTCATCGGAACGTTGATGGGCGTGCCATTGGCAATATCGCGGTCATACTCTTGCTTCAGCGTGCCGCTGTCATATTCGAAATGGTTGAAGATATAGAGCGCGCGGTGGCCCGGATCTTCGACCAAGCAGGGGCCAGACTGATCCGAGCCAAGAAGCGTACGCAGGCCGGGGGCCGCGTTAATCTCGGCCTGTTTCATCTCGGTCCAGCGTGAGACGGGGATGACGCAATCATCCGAGAATCCGCGCAGGAAGGGCGAAGTGGGGGCAAGGTTGCGGTGGCGAAAGCAGCCGAAGGCCTTGGCGGGCAACATGTGTTTTTGCACGCCGTGGAAGTGGTTGATCATCGCCATGCCGCCCCAGCAAACGCCAAAGGTGGAGTGGACGTTGGTTTGTGTCCAGTCCATGACCTCGCAAAGCTCATCCCAATAGGTCACCTCCTCAAAGGGGAGGTGTTCGATGGGGGCGCCCGTGATGATGAGACCGTCAAACTTCTCGTGCCGGACCTCCTCAAAGGGACGGTAGAAGGCCTCCATATGCTCGGCGGCGGTGTTTTTGGCCTGGTGTTCGGACATGCGGATCAACGAAAGGTCGATCTGCAAGGGGGTCGCCCCGATGAGGCGGGCGAATTGGTTCTCGGTCTGGATTTTCTTGGGCATCAGGTTCAGCAACCCGATGCGCAGGGGGCGGATGTCCTGATGGCTCGCCCGGTCGGGAGAGATCACCATGACGCCTTCCTTTGACAAAACGTCAAAGGCGGGCAGGTCTTCGGGCAGGGTGATGGGCATATCGGCCTCCGGCGGTCTTGGGAGAGTAGGATTTAGGTGGTGCTTGGGCCGCGTTCAAGCGCGGTGGCGATCAGGCTATCGAGGTCGGCCGGGGATTTGACGCGGGCCACCTCATCGGCGGTGATTGTCACGCCCCATTTGGCCATGGCAGCGTAGCGCGGTTGGCGGTGATCCAGCAGGCGGGCATAGCCATAGCGCAAGAAGGCGTCAGGGTTCACCGCGTCCTCGGTGAGTTTTTGTTCGGCCAGATACTCGGACCAGACGCGCGCCAGAAAATCGGGCTGGTAATACATTGGCTTGGGCGCGCGATCAAAGCGGCGGATCAGGGCATCGCGGTGATCATCGGAACCTTTGATCCAGACCAGCAGCAGATTGCGCGAGAGTGCTGTCATCACCGGATCGGCGGAATCCTCGGGGTTGACGACCTCACAGATGGAGCCGCCGCTGTCACAAACAAAATTGCTGTAGCCGTAAAGATCTGCCGCGCGCTTAATGAAGCGCTCAGTGTCGAGGAGGGCGGCCACTTCGGCCTCTCGATGCTGGGCTTGGCGGGCGCAATATTCGGCAAAAGGCACACCACCAAGTGCGGAGTTACCGGGCTTGCCGAGATAGGTGGAAAGGGGCGCGAGATTATCAAACGTGATGTTGGAGGCGATATAAACGCTGTCGGTCATCAGAAGTTCACGTAAAAGCGGCACCTTCATCGCCTCACGCTTGAAGTTATCGGCGATATACTCGCCCATGTAGCGGGTGCCGATGCGGTAATCGATGGAATAGTGAAACCACCCCGCTTCATCGCGCAACATATTGGACAGATGGGTTTTTCCAAGGCCGGACATGCCAAAGAGCAGCAGCTTTTTGGCGGAATCACCCTGCCACTCACGCGCGGAATTATAGATCATGGTTGCCTCCGTCCTGCCTTGCCCTGCTTGATAGCGCGGGTGGGCGCAGAGTTCACGCGAAAACTTGGCGGGGTGGACTGCGGCGCGCGACAGTCACGGCAGCAATGCAAAAGGCCCCGCGCGAGGGCGGGGCCTTTTGGTTTGGGATGTTTCGCTGATCAGAACGAATAGCCGATCTTTACACCGACGCCGACGGCTTTGTTGCCGGTGAAGTTGGATGCAGCATTGATATTGTTGAAAGTGGTCTGCGCATTGCCGATTTTGACGTAAGAGACGCCGCCCGTGATTTTCATATTGTCGCGGGTGTATACAGCCCCCAACGTAAGGCTTTTCTTGCCATCGGTTGGCCCGAGATTGCTTGAAAACCCGCCGCTTGCTTTTTCATAGCCGACGGATGCCGACACGGCCCAATTGTCATTGAGCTTGCGCCCGACGCCAATATTGTAGGTAATCGTGTTTTTAGCATAAGATACGAGAGATCCACCTGTGGCCCCGAGATATACAATTGGCGTGATATCAAACTTGGACCACTCAACCCAACGGATAGAACCAAAGACCAGCGTGTTTGCCGCGACACCGCTTTGGAATTCTAGGTTCACGGATTGAGGCGTGTTCACAACTGTGGTGCTGGGGGATGAAATATTTTCTGCCGTGGCAATTTCATGCTTGATCTTCGAGTTGTAAGTCAACGCCACGCGCAAGGCGATCTCGGGCTTCTCATAGGCCACGCCAATAACATAGCCAACGCCGCCATCTTTCTTGCCGTTTACGGTGTAGCCGCTGGTAAGCGCAGCGGTTGCTTCGAGGGTCTGATAACGCAAACCACCGTAGACCGAAATATTCGACGCGGTTTTGTACTTCAGAAGGCCGGTGACCGAGAAGGCGTTTAGTTCGGCCGTGGAACCGGTCAGAGCATATCCGCTTGTTGGATAGTTGACATCAGCGCCAAAGGGCTGGTCGATAATGATGGCGGCATCCAGATTGTCATTAATCTGGTATTTTAGGCCGCCGCCAATCTGAAGATAGTTTTTCGCCATATTGCCTGAGCTGGCGCCAAGAGTGCCGGAAAAAACGGTGCCAACGCCAGAAACGCTGGGCGAAATCCGCCCGAAAGAAAATTCAACGAAATTTCCTTTTTCAAACAGAATGGCCGCCGATTGCCCTGAGCGCTCAATCCCGCCTGCATGTGCGGCAGTTGCAGTAAGCGCCACAGCACCCAGCGTGGATATAATTTTCTTCATGGTCGTTCCTCCCCGAACCTGTCCCCTTGAGCGCCTCGCGGTGCTTTTACCAGATTAACGATATGCAGGGCCGGGCAATCGGTCAATCAGTTACGCGGCGTCATAATTTCAGACGCTGCGGGTTGTTGCTGCCTTGCACGTTTTGAGAAGGCGTCACTCGCGCGTAGGTTGATCGTGATTCCGGCCAGAATGAGGGCCGCACCGAAGATCAGGACGGGGTCAATGCCCTCATCATAGAGCACCCAGCCCAAAGCGAAGGCGACGGGCAGGCGAAGAAAATCCACCGGAACGACGACGCTTGCCGGGGCAAGCGATAGCGCCGTGGTCAGGCTGAAATGCGCGACAAGACCGCAAAGCCCGATGAGCACCAACCAGGGCAGGGTTTGGACGGTGGGCAGGGTGATGTGCCCGTCATAGCCCGCCGTGATCAGCCCCATGATCAGTTGCATCGACGTTAGCCAAAACATGATGGACAGGGTGGCCTCATGGCGGGTCAGAGATTTTGTGGCAATATTGGTGCCAGCAAAGCAAAGCGCGGCCAAAGCGGCGGCGGCGATCCCGGGATCAAAGGCCGCAAAATCGGGGCGGGCGACGAGCAGCGTGCCAGTAAAGCCAAAGGCGGCGGCGATGAGCTTGTACCGAGTCAGCTTTTCGCCCAGAAAAATTGGGGCCAGAAGGATGAGCCAGATCGGTGAGGTGAATTCAAGGGCGAAGACCTGGCCGATGGGGATCATCGTGAGCGCCCAGAACCAGAGATTCTGGCCGGAGAAATGCATGAGGTTGCGCAATAGGTGTCGGTGCAGGCGGTCGGTGCGGATCTGATGCAGGCGACGGGTGGCGAGGGCAAGACCGGTGACGATGACAAAGCCGATGAGCGAGCGCCATGTCATGATTTCGAAAGTGTCGTGCACGCCAGATACCGCGCGCGCCGCCACAGCCATCACGGAAAAGGCGGAGATGGATCCGAACATCCAAAGGGCTGCGGCGAGGGGGCGATCGGTTCTGTTCATGTGCTCTTGTTGGAGAGAGAACGGGGCATTGTCCAGCGCGTGTGCAGATCACCAGCCAAGGGCATCCACATTACGCGCAGTAACGCCTGTGATGCTCGGCAAACGATCTGGTTATTTCGCCGCGCCCATAGGGCAGGTTTCGCAGCCCCATGGGGAATTTGTTATTGCCAGTCGGTCAGCTGCGCCGCCCGCCGCGGCGGCCGCCACGGCCCCCGGCGGCCCCGATGGAGGCAGAGGCTTCAGCAAAGCTCATCCCGCCTTGCACGGCCTCGATTACCTTGGCAAAGCGAATCCATTCGCCGCCGTTGGCATCGTGGTTCATCAGGAAGTTGGCGGCGCGGATCGCCTCCATTTCCTGCAATCGCACGGGGTTCATGATGGCGGAAGTCATGCCCGCACCAATAGCCATGGGCAGGAAGGCCCCGTTGATGCCGTGGCGCTGGGGCAGGCCGAAGGAAATGTTGGAAGCACCGCAGGTGGTGTTGACGCCAAGCTCTTCGCGCAAGCGGCGCACAAGGGTGAAGACCTGCTGCCCGGCAGAGCCCATGGCCCCCACGGGCATCACCAGCGGGTCCACCACGATGTCATGCGCGGGGATGCCATAATCGGCGGCGCGTTCGACGATCTTTTTTGCTACGGCAAAGCGGACATCCGGGTCTTCGGAAATACCGGTATCATCATTGGAGATGGCCACGACCGGCACGTTGTATTTCTTGACCAAGGGCAGCACCAGCTCCAGCCGGTCTTCCTCGCCTGTGACGGAGTTCAAAAGCGGGCGGCCCTCAGCGGCTTTCAGGCCGGCCTCCAGCGCGCCGGGGACAGAGCTGTCGATGCAAAGGGGTGCGTCGGTGATGGCCTGAATACGGGTGATAAGTTCGTGCATCAGGGGCGGTTCGACAAAGTTATTGTCGGCATAGCGCGGGTCTTGGGCCATTTTATTGGTGAAAACGGCGCCAGAGTTCACGTCGAGGATG
>CALEMZ010000365.1 GCA_937910975.1 uncultured Pseudorhodobacter sp.
CGACCTGATCGGTGCCGTGGATCTTGGCATTGCGGGCATAGGGGCGCAGCCGGTCAATCGGCCACGTCTCGATCTCGCTTGGCGCGAAGACAAGGTCCATGGGGATGTTCTCGTTTGTGGGGCAGGGCGGATGTTCCAATGCCACGGCCAAAGGGGCAGGTGACTGCATCGGGATCCGCGATGTGGGAAAAACAAAAACGCCCGCGAGGGGTATCCTCCGAGCGCAAAACTTCGATGATTTAGGTATGAGTCAAGGGGGGCAGCTTTGTCAAACCATTTTTGCGGCCCTGATTTGGCCGTTTCGAGCCCGGAGGAAATGGCGCAAAAAGGGTGGCTTTCCTGGCTGGCTAAACTGGCTCGATTTTGGCTTGGGTGGATTGAACTAAACCGCTATCGCGGTATTTGGTTCTGTGTTTGGAGGTCGCGTGCCCGTCTGGCAGGTTGGTGGTTCTTGCAACCATATCAGACAGGAGCCTTCCAATGGCCCAGATAAACCCTCTTTGCCGCCGAATGATTGACGACATGACAATTCGCAATCTATCACCATCCACGCAGGAAGCATACGTTTCCGCAGTCAGGAGGCTTAGCAAATTCTTTAACCGCTCACCCGATAAACTGACGGTTGAGGATATTCGGAAATACCAGGTGCACCTCGCGAGACGGGGGCTGGCATGGGGCAGCCTGAACCAGACGGTTTGCGCGCTGCGCTTCTTTTACGGGACGACCCTCGCGCGCAGACATATACCCAAAATGATCCCCTATGCCCGGGAACCGAGACGCCTGCCGGTTGTGCTCAGCGCCGACGAGGTCGTCAAATTCCTTGAAGCGGTCCCGCGTCTGGACGCCCGGATTGCATTGACCACGGCATATGCCACCGGCATGCGGTCGAGCGAAGTTGCCCGATTGAAGGTCGGCGATATCGACAGCGGGCGCAAATTGATCCATGTCGTGCTCGGGAAAGGCGGCAAAGGCCGGAATGTCATGCTGTCGGATCACCTTCTGGCCATTCTGCGATCTTATTGGCGGCTTGCGCGTCCCGGGAACTGGCTGTTTCCCGGCATTGATCCTACGCACCATATGCCAACTTACACCCTGAACGCGTCCTGCCGGGCAGCATGCGAGGCGGCGGGGCTGGACAAGCGGGTTACAATGCATACGCTTCGCCACACCTTTGCGACGCATCTTCTGGAAAGTGGCGTCGACATTCGGATCATCCAGGTGCTGCTGGGGCATGCGCATCTGTCGACAACCGCGCGCTACACTCGGGTTGCCACAACGACATTGCAGAAGACACAAAGCCCTCTGGAGCGGTTGCGGCTGGCAGTTATCCCCATTTAAGGGCCCCCAATGGGGAGCTCTTTGGAGGTGGCGGACATTTTCCGCCGCCACGGCGCGGCCTGGCGCGCAGCACGCAGCGGCCATCTGGACCGTCAGCAGCTTCGGGTGATGGGGGCCATCGAAGCTTGCCGGACGGCGACACTCGGGGGTCATGTCTGGCAGTGCGAGGACTGCAACCACACCAAAACGGCCTACAATTCCTGCCGGAACAGGCATTGCCCAAAATGCCAGGGGGCAGCGCGGGCCGAATGGGTGGCCGCGCGGTGCGCGGAGTTGCTGCCGGTGCCCTATTTCCATGTGGTCTTCACCCTGCCAGGCCCGGTTGCTGCTATCGCTTATCACAACAAAGCGGAGGTCTATGCCATCCTGTTCAGGGCGGCGACCAGGGCATTACGTGTCATTGCCGCTGATCCCCGCCATCTTGGCGCGCAGATCGGAGGGGTTGCTGTGTTGCACAGTTGGGGGCAGGCGATGCAGCATCACCCGCATGTCCATTGCATCATTCCCGGTGGTGGGCTTGCCCCGGATGGATCACGCTGGATCGCCTGTCCGGAAGGGTTTTTCCTGTCGGTGCGGGTTCTCGGCCGCCTGTTCCGGCGGTTGTTTCTCGAACAACTCGCGCGTGCGCATGCGGCAGGCAGACTGCGATTCTCCGGAACACTCGCATCTCTTGCCGATCCGGCAACCTTCAAAACCCAATGTAGCAAGCTGCGGCGTGTCGACTGGGTCGTCTATGCCAAGCGCCCGTTCGGTGGACCGCAGCAGGTGCTGGCCTATCTTGGCCGTTATACCCACAGAGTTGCCATCGCCAACAGCCGCCTGATCGACATGGTTGACGGCAGGATCCGGCTCCGCTGGAAGAATTACCGTAAAGAGGCGGTCAACAAAGTCATGACTTTGAGTGCCTCAGAGTTCATCCGGCGCTTCCTGTTGCACGTCCTGCCGTCGGGCTTCCACCGCATCCGTCACTTTGGCTTCATGGCAAATGGTCACCGCACAGCAAAGATCGCCCGGTGCCGGGAATTGCTGGAAACAGACCGGGAAGATAGTGCCGACCCGGCCACTGCTCAGGATGCCCCAGAGGCTGAGCCCGATCCGAAAGGGACAGACCAATCGCCCGCATGCTCCTGTTGTGGCGGTCGCATGCACCGCATCACGGCGATCCCAAGGCCCATGCGCGGCCCGACCGGTCAGGAATGGCGACCGCCATGATGATACAGTCAACTCTTCCAATCTACCGGCACAACACACAATCGCCGCCCGACATCATGTCGGCGCGGCCCGGACCGTATTATCGCGACTGGCCCGCAAATGCCGAAAACCGGCCTTACAGGTTCATTGTCGACCGCAAGGAGCGATGCCCGTCATCACGCATGACGCTGAAATGGCGAATTCGATCCATCAAACCCGCATCCGGACACCGAAAAAGACCTTCCCTGAGATGGTCGCTGCCTAACTTTACCCATAGCACAAACCTCACCGCAGTTTAGATCAATCCAGCTTCGGTGATGCGCAGGAGAGGTCCTGCCTTTGGCCAACGTTGCGCCGCGCTTCACAGAAACCTCCGGATTCTTGACTAAACCACTCAAGAATCCACCCTGAGAGCCAGTTTTGTGCGTTCAACCCTTTGTAATTGAATAACTTTATTTTGGCCGCCGACCAAACTGGCTTCGAAGTGGATTCCCCGGTGAAAAAGCCACGCGCTAGCGAAATCGCGCACCAAGCCCCCCCGTATACGGATC
>CALEMZ010000366.1 GCA_937910975.1 uncultured Pseudorhodobacter sp.
CTTTGACGTGCACGCCTTTTGTACGGGCGATCATGTCTGGTTATGCGGCGCTAAAGTACCGCATTCCCAAGGGCTTCTGGGGCATTCCGATGCCGATGTAGGCATGCATGCGCTAACCGATGCAATTTATGGCGCCCTGGCCTTGGGCGATATTGGCCAGCATTTCCCTCCCTCGGACCCGCAATGGAAGGGTGCCGCCAGCCAAATTTTCCTAGCCCATGCGATGGCGCAGGCCCGCGCTTTGGGGTTTGAGCTTGGCAATGCCGATGTCACCCTGATTTGTGAGCGGCCCAAAATCGGACCCCACGCACCCGCCATGCGCGAGGCATTGGCAAAGATTATGGAGGTTGATGTGAGCAGAGTTTCCGTCAAGGCCACGACCAGTGAGAAACTGGGATTCACAGGTCGCGAAGAGGGCATCGCCGCCATCGCCACCGCAAGTTTGGTGAAATCATGACCGTAAGTCGCATCGTTTCCACGTTCTTCGGCACAGGTCTTTTGCGACCAGCCCCCGGCACATGGGGTTCAGCCGCCGCTATTGGCGTCGGGCTTATTTTGCACCGGATCGGGCATTTCCCCTTGCTGGCGCTTGCCACGATTGCCGTCACCGCCCTTGGCTTTTGGGCCTGCCGCCGCGAATTGGCGGGGAAACCGGGCGAAGACCCGTCCGAGATCGTGATTGACGAGGTTGCGGGCCAGTGGATTGCGCTGCTGTTCCCATCCTTTGGGTTTTGGTACATCGGGCTGGAAAGCAACAATTTCCCCTATCCCGGTTGGGTCGCGGCCTTCTTGCTGTTTCGCCTGTTTGATGTGTGGAAGCCGTGGCTTGTGGGCCGGGCCGATGCACGGGGCGATGCGGATGGGGTGATGATTGATGATCTTTGGGCGGGGCTTTTTGCCGGGCTTGGCACCGTTGCCTTTGCTGTCATCGCCCATCTGGTGCTGTAATGACGCCCACGCATGCACTGGCCAGCGCCATCCTTGCCGCTGCCCGGGCCAAGGGGCTCAAAATTGCCACAGCCGAAAGCTGCACCGGGGGCATGGTCGCCGCCGCGCTGACCGATATCGCAGGCGCCTCGGATGTGTTTGACCGTGGCTTTATCACCTATTCCAACGCAGCAAAGATGGCGATGCTCGGTGTTTTGCCTGCTACACTGGACGCCTTTGGTGCTGTATCGGAACCCACGGCGGCCGAGATGGCCGAAGGCGCGCGCCTTCGTTCTGACGCCACGCTCACCGTTTCCATCACCGGAATCGCAGGCCCCGGCGGTTCGGATTTCAAGCCCGAGGGCCGCGTTTGCTTTGGGCTTGCACGTGCGGGCCACCCCACCCAGACCGAAACAGTGGAATTTGGGGCCTTGGGCCGCGCCAATCTGCGCGGAACCGCCACCGCCCATGCGCTTTCGCTCTTGGCGCGGGCCTTGAATTAAGGGGTTTCCTTCGCGCTTATTATTCACGCGACAAGCCCTTTAACTGCTCATTTTTTCAACACATCACAAAATGCCCTACATTTAGGCTGAAATCCCGCGCATGCCGCTTTTCTCTGCGCCCGCTTGCCGCTTTTTTGGCCGCCATCCGAAATCACCAGCAGGAACGCCCATGAACGCCGCAGATACCGCATGGATAATGACCGCAACGGCCCTTGTCCTTTTCATGACCCTACCGGGCCTCGCGCTTTTTTACGGCGGGCTTGTCCGCGCCCGCAACGTGCTCAGCGTCTTCATGCATTGCGCGACGATTGCGGCATTGATGAGCGTGCTATGGCTTGCTGTTGGTTATTCCATCGCCTTTGGCGGGGATAGCCCGCTTTGGGGCGGCTTGGGAAAGATGTTCCTGAACGGTGTCACCAGTGACAGCCTGTCTGGCACCCTGCCCGAGATTGCATTTTTTGCCTTTCAGATGACCTTCGCAATCATCACCCCCGCACTTATCGTCGGCGCTTATGTCGAGCGGGTGGGCTTTGGTTTTGTCGTCGGGTTCTCGGCGCTTTGGATGCTGATCTGCTATGCTCCGGTGGCGCATTGGATCTGGGGCGGCGGCATGTTGGCCGATGGCGGAATCTTTGGCGCGGTTGGCGTGAAGGATTTTGCAGGCGGTATTGTGGTGCATGAAACGGCGGGGATTGCCGCCTTGATACTGGCGATCATGATCGGACCGCGCCGCCACAAAACCACCCCGCCGCATAATCCCGGCATGGTGATGATCGGCGCCGGGATGCTTTGGGTTGGCTGGTTTGGGTTTAACGGCGGCTCACAACTTGCGGCAGATGGTGGGGCGGCCATGGCGATCACTGTTACCCATATATCTGCAGCCGCCGCTTCGCTGTCCTGGGCGGCCTGGGAGCGGATCAAGTTCGGTAAATCCTCACTCGTCGGCCTTGTCACCGGCACCATCGCGGGGCTTGCCTCTATCACCCCGGCCTCCGGTTTTGTTAGTCCGATTGAGGCGTTGATCATCGGTCTGGTCGCTGGTGTGCTGTGCCAAGAGGCGGTGCTTCTGGTGAAAAACCGGCTTGCGATAGACGATACGCTGGATGTCTTTGCCGTTCACGGCGTCGGCGGCATCTTTGGCACCATTATGATTGCAGTGTTTGGCGCGGGCACTTGGCTGGCACAGCTTGGCGGCCTTGCGATCGTCGGCATCTGGACCATCGTGACCACCATAGCCATTGCAAAACTGGTGGGCATGGTCACGCCGATGCGGGTGGATATCGAGGCCGAGCATACCGGGCTCGACCTTTCCTCGCATGGCGAACGCGCCTATGACCTGAACAGCTAAGGGGCGAACAAGGATCGGAAATCGGGGGCCATACGG
>CALEMZ010000367.1 GCA_937910975.1 uncultured Pseudorhodobacter sp.
ATGTTCTTGAAGTTTGAAGCGCGGGCTGTGCGCCAGAGCGGGCGTATCGTGCTGGGTGTGGCGTTCATTTTGCTGTCGCTGCAAATGGTTGGGCAGGCGACGGAGCCGTTGCGCGACAGCACGCTTTTGCCGGGGTTGGTAGGCTATTTGCGAGGGGACCCGCTAACGGCATTTCTTGTGGCCGCGCTGATCGCCTGGGTGGTGCATTCCTCGGTGGCGACGGTGTTGCTGTTTGTCACCTTTGCCTCGGGCGGAATGCTGCCGTTGGATGTGGCTTTGCCGATGGTGCTGGGGGCCAATCTGGGCGGTGGAATCATCGCAGTTTGGCTGACGCGCGGAATGGAGTTGGAAGCGCGGCGCATCCCTGTGGGTAACCTGATTTTTCGGGGTACGGCGGCGTTGGTCGCGCTGACCGTCTTGCAGGTGGTTGAACTCCCGATTGACTATCTGGGGGCGACGGAGCCGGTGCAGCTGGTCAATTTCCATCTGGCTTTCAACCTTGTGCTGGTATTGGTTTCCCTGCCTTTCGTGCGCCCGATGGCGCGGTTGGCGACGCTGATCCTGCCGGATCCGGGGGTGGAGCAAAGTGCGGATGCGATCAAGGCACCCGCCAGCATGTTGGACCGCGCCTCGGTCGGGAACCCCAGCGTGGCGCTGGCCAGTGCCAAGCGCGAATTGCTGCATATGGGTGAAACCGTGGTGGCGATGTACCAGCCGGTGATGGAGTTGATGGATGGTGGCAATCTGGAGAAGATTACCCGTGTCCGTGCGCTCGACGAGGCTGTGAACCGCAAGCACACCGACATCAAGCTGTTCATCGCCGAGGTGAATCGGGGCAATCTGACCGAGCGCGAAAGGCGACAAGGCGGAGACCTGACGGATTTCTCGATCAACCTCGAGCATATTGGCGACATCATTGCCAAAAGCTTGCTGACACTTGCCGAAACGCGTGCCGCCAAAGGCCTGCATTTTTCGCCCGAGGGCTGGTCGGAGATGTGCATTCTGCATAGCCGGGTGGGGGCGAATATGCAGTTGGCGCTGAATGTTCTGGTGTCGGGTGATGTGGAAAGCGCGCGCCAATTGGTCAAGGAGAAGGAAGCCATGCGCAAGTTGGAGCGGGAAAGCCATGACAGCCATCTGGAGCGCCTGCGCATGGGCCATTCTGCCAGCGTTGACACCAGCGATATCCATCTGGAAACTGTACGCGCCTTGAAAGAGATTAATTCGCTGCTGGTGACGGTTGCCTACCCGATTTTGACTGAAAGCGGGCATCTGCTGGAAAGCCGATTGGCTCAACCAGTGGGTGGGCATTTATGAGGTGGCGGTATCTATCGCAAGAAACGATAGGTGGATACAAAATAACGATTTTACATATATCTTTGGGCGTGGAAAAACCGGGTGAATATCGACATACCGATGGAGGGTAGCCCAATGTCGCCTGTGCCTGCACCCAAGCCAAATGCCTTTCCTGATCCCGCGATGGGGGAGCCGTTTCTGCTTACCCCCGGCCCGCTGACCACAGCGCTTTCGGTGAAAGAGGCGATGCTGCGCGATTGGGGCTCCTGGGATGGAGATTTTCGCGCCATGACGAAATCCATGTGCGATCAATTGGTTGCGCTGGCGGGTGATACGTCGGGCGAATTTGTCTGTGTGCCGATGCAAGGCTCTGGCAGCTATTGCGTGGAGGCGATGCTGGGTACGTTTGTGCCGCGGGATGGCAAGGTTCTGGTTCTGGCAAATGGGGCCTACGGGTTACGCGCGGCGGAAACCATGCGCTATCTAGGCCGCGCTTATACGTTAATTGACAAGGGCGACTACATGCCTCCGCGTGGCGATGAGGTGGGGGCAGCACTGGATGCGGACCCCGAGATCACCCATGTGATTGCCATTCATTGCGAAACCTCGTCAGGCATCCTTAACCCTGTGGCCGAGATTGCCGAGGCGGTTGCGGCGCGGGGCCGCAAGTTGCTGATCGACAGCATGTCGGCCTTTGGCGCGATTGACCTAGATGTGAACCGTATCCGTTATGAGGCGATGGTGTCTTCGGCCAATAAATGCATCGAGGGCGTGCCGGGGTTCGGCTTTGTCATCGCGCGAAGATCGGAGCTGGAGGGGTGCCGCGGCAATGCCCATTCGCTTAGCCTCGATGTTTTTGCGCAATGGGCCAATCTGGAAAAGACGGGCCAGTGGCGCTATACCCCGCCCACCCATGTTGTCGCGGCGTTTCTGGAGGCGTTGCGCATCCATACTGAGGAGGGCGGTGTTGCGGGCCGTGGCGCGCGCTATGCCCATAACCGCGATGTGATGGTGGCGGGAATGCGGGCACTGGGGTTTGAGACGCTTTTGAAAGACCGCTGGCTTTCGCCCATTATCGTCACCTTCTTTTGCCCTGCGGACCCGAATTTCGTGTTCCAGCGGTTTTATGAGTTGATGAAGGATAAGGGGTTCATCATCTATCCCGGCAAGCTGACGGTGGTGGAAAGTTTCCGCGTGGGCTGCATTGGCCGTATGGATGAGGCCGTTATGACCCGCGTGGTTGCCGCCGCCGCCGAGGCGCTGGCCGAGCTGGGCGTCGCCTCTGCCGCACCGCCTGCCGCCGCCCTTGCCGAACGCGCCAAACTTGCCGCCTGACGCAGGCAAAACTGATAAAATAAAGGACCGACAATGACCCAACACGCCCCCGTCATCGCGAATGATCGCAGCTACCCTTGGCCCAAAGTAACCGCGATTGCGATTTGCCTTGATGGCTGCGAACCGGAATACCTGACTCAGGCGATTGCGGCGGGGCTGATGCCCACGCTCAAGCGGATGAAGGAGACGGGGACAGACCGGCTGGCACATTCGGTGATCCCAAGCTTTACCAACCCCAACAACCTGTCGATTGCCACGGGGCGTCCGCCTGCGGTGCATGGCATTTGCGGCAACTACCTTTATGAGCCGGAAACCGGCGAGGAAGTGATGATGAATGACGTGCGCTTTTTGCGCGCGCCGACGCTGTTTTCCAAGTTTTATGAGGCCGGCGCGCGGGTCGCGATTGTGACCGCCAAGGATAAGCTGCGCGCTTTGCTGGGTGCGGGCCTGCGGTTTGATGAAGACCGCGCCAAGTGTTTTTCCGCCGAGAAATCCGCAAGTTCCACGGCCGCCGAGCATGGGCAGCAAAAGGCGGCGGATTGGCTGGGGATGGCGCAGCCCGAGGTTTATTCTGCCGATCTGTCGGAGTTTGTTTTTGCCGCAGGCGTGAAGCTTTTGGCGGAATGGAAGCCCGATGTGATGTATCTGACCACCACCGATTACGTGCAGCATAAATACGCCCCGCATCAGCCCGAGGCGCAGTCTTTCTATGCGATGTTTGACAAATACCTTGCGCAATTGGATGCGATGGGCGCGGCGATTGTGGTGACCGCCGATCATGGCATGAAGCCCAAGCATGATGCCAATGGCGATCCGCAGGTGATCTATGTGCAAGACTTGCTGGATACGTGGTTGGGTGAAGCCGCGGCGCGGGTGATCTTGCCGATCACCGATCCTTACGTGGTGCATCACGGCGCTTTGGGTGGCTTTGCCACTGCCTATCTGCCCAAGGGTGCGGACCGGGCGGATATTATCGCGCGACTTGCCGCGCGGCCGGAAATTCTGGAGGTGATGGGCCGCGAGGAAGCTGTGAAACGCTTTGAGCTGCCCGCCGATCGGATTGGCGACATTGTCATGATCTCCACCGAGAATATGACCATCGGCACCTCGGCGCACCGCCATGATCTTGCCGCGCTGAATGAGCCGTTGCGCAGCCATGGTGGATTGACCGAGCAAGAGGTACCCTTCATCGTCAACCGCGTAATGCCGGGTCTGCCGAATGAACCCGTTTTGCGCAATTTTGATGCGTTTTTCTATGCAACTACGGCAGCGTCACTGTGAAAGGGCCTGAGATGTTTGACCCACGTACCCGTATCCGCGAAATTCGCCATGAGGGCATGCGCATTGGCGGCGAGAAAGTGTTTACCGAGGAGGTGGTGGAGGTCCGCTATCCCTACACCAATGAGGTGATTGGTACGGTGCCTGCGGGGGGGGCCGAACATGCCGCCCGCGCCTTTGCGATTGCCGCCGCCTATAAGCCGAAACTTTCGCGCTATGAACGCCAGCAAATCCTGTTTCGCGCCGGCGCCTTGATCAAGGAACGGCGGGAGGAACTGGCCTATTGGCTGGTGCTGGAACTTGGCATCTGCTGGCAGCATGCGCTTTATGAAACGGGCCGCGCCTATGACGTATTCACGTTGGCGGGGCAGATGGCGATTTTGGACGATGGCCAGATTTTTTCTTGTGATCTGACGCCGCAAGGCAAGGAGCGCAAGATTTTCACCCTGCGTGAGCCGGTGCGGACAATCTCGGCGATCACGCCGTTTAACCACCCGCTGAACATGGTTGCCCATAAAATCGCGCCCTCGATTGCTACCAATAATTGCATGGTCTGCAAGCCGACGGAATTGACGCCGCTGACTGCGAT
>CALEMZ010000368.1 GCA_937910975.1 uncultured Pseudorhodobacter sp.
ATACCGGAATATTCATCCGTTCGCGGCACAGGGCCTCAACGATAAAGCAATCGGGGGCCTTGATATCTTCAAGGTTGATCGCGCCAAAGGTCGGCTCCAACGCGCAGACGATATCAGCGAGCTTGTAGGGATCCGGCTCATTCACCTCGATGTCAAAGCAGTCAATATTGGCAAATTTCTTGAACAGAACCGCCTTGCCTTCCATCACAGGCTTGGAAGCCAAGGCTCCGATATTGCCCAAGCCCAGCACCGCCGTGCCGTTTGAAATCACCGCCACCAGATTGCCGCGCGAAGTATAGCGAAACGCTGCGGCCGGATCAGCCTTGATCTCTAGACAGGCCTCGGCCACGCCGGGGCTATAGGCAAGCGCGAGATCACGCCCATTGGCCAAAGGCTTTGTCGCGCGGACCTCCAGCTTTCCGGGCTTCGGAAACTCATGGTAATCCAGCGCTGCCTGCCGCGTGTTGTCCTGCCGTGTCTCGTCCATTATGCCCTCCTGGTAGGTTGTTTAGTACTAAACCATTATTCAAATCGCGCAACCCTGTCTTGAGCAGAGTCATTATTTGAAGCTTGAAAAATTACCGAATCATCCGCATCATCCCGCCAAAGTAATGGAGGACAGTATGACCGAAATTCGGGCCGAGATGCGAATCCCCACGCAAGAGCTACGCGATGACCTGCCCTTCTTCACCAAAGTTCTGAAGATGCGACTAGATATGATCTACCCCGCCGACAACCCCGAAGTGGCGGTGCTGTCGGGCCACGGGTTGCGCCTGCGCATCGAAAAGGGCGCGGCAGAGGCTCCCGGCACCATCCGCCTGCTGACCGATGACCCAAGCGCCTTTCCGTCCCGCCACCTCACCGCACCTAACGGTACGAAGGTCGAAATTGACGACCTGAACCCACCGCTCGTGATGCCGCAAACCCAACATGCCTTCGTCGTACGCCGTTTGGCCGATCAAGCCCCTTGGGTAATAGGCCGCGCGGGCATGCATTACCGTGATCTTGTGCCTTCCCGCCTTGGCGGTGCGATCATCGCCAGCCATATCCGCATCCCAGATGGCGGGCCTGTCCCCGATATGGTGCATTTTCACAAGGTTGGCTTCCAACTGATCTTCTGCGTCAAAGGTTGGGTCGATGTGGTCTATGAGGATCAAGGCGAAAAAATTCGCCTCACCGCAGGCGATTGCTTCATCCAGCCGCCAGAAATTCGCCACCGGGTACTAGAGGCCTCTGATGGTATTGAGGTGATAGAAATTGGCGTCCCCGCCGAACATGTCACCGAAATAGACCATGAGATGGACCTCCCCACGCCCAATCTGCGCCCTGACCGCGAATGGCAAGGCCAGCGTTTCGTACATAACGTCGGCGCGAAATCGGCCTTCGCACCCTTCCGCATTCCGGGTTTCGAGGCGCGTGACACCACGATCAACGCAAATACCAAAGGTATGGCCAGCGTCATAGTCGCCCGCCCCGTAAGCAACCCAACGGGGCCCGCGCCTGCTACCAGACATAATACCGACATCCTCTTCACCTATGTGATGTCTGGTGAGATGACGCTCAGCGGTGAGGGCAAAGACCCGTATCGTTTGACCATGGGCGACGCCTTCGTCATTCCGCCGGGCTTCAAAACCCAATATCTTGACGCGACAGAAGACCTGCAACTGTTGGAAGTCACGCTTCCCGGCCAATTCGACACGGAAATCCTCTAAGCCTTTCATCTTTGTAAGAATACTCCCCCGGGCGGTGGCTGCCTGCTCCCGCCCCACCACGGTGCTTTGTCAGATCGCCAGCACTTGCAAGTTGCGCGGCCCGGTTCCAAACTGGCCCAAACAAAACGGGAGCCCAAAATGACTCTACTTGATGCCGCAACTGCCGTGCGTGAAAATGCCTATGCGCCCTATTCCCGCTTCAAGGTGGGCGCTGCCCTGCGCGCGGGCTCTGGCAAAATCTACACCGGCTGTAATGTCGAAAACGTGGCCTATCCCGAAGGTACCTGCGCCGAGGCCGGGGCCATCGCCGCCATGATCGCGGCGGGGGATACCGAAATCACCGAGATTCTCGTTATTGCCGACAGCCCCAGCCCGGTGCCACCCTGCGGCGGCTGCCGCCAGAAAATCTCGGAATTCGCAGGCCCGGAGGTAACCATAACCCTTGCCACCACAGCAGGCCAATCACGAGCCGTCACCATGGCAGATTTGCTACCCGGCAGCTTCAACGCGGGCCATATGGTGCAAAGCAATGACCATTGAGCACGACGCTCGCAGCATCATAGCGGGGCTTCGCGCGGGCCTGCCCCCTAAAGATGGCGCGCTTGATTGGTTTGCCAAAGGGCTGGCCTCGGGCGAGGTTACGGATGCGCAGGCCGGGGCCTTTGCCATGGCGATCTGCCTCAATGGGCTGGGCGAAGGCGGACGCGTGGCGCTGACCCGCGCGATGCAGGCCAGTGGCGAGCAATTGCACTGGGACCTCCCCGGACCGGTTCTCGACAAACATTCCACCGGGGGAATTGGCGATTGCGTCTCGCTGCTACTTGCGCCCGCTTTGGCCGCCTGTGGTGCCTTTGTGCCGATGATCTCGGGTCGCGGGCTAGGACATACTGGCGGCACACTCGACAAGCTCGAATCCATTCCCGGCCTGCGCACGGATTTGAACGTGGACGCCCTGCGCGCCCAGTTGACAAATATCCGCTGCGCCATAATCGCGGCCTCGCCACAACTCGCCCCTGCCGATCGCCGCCTCTATGCGATCCGCGATGTCACATCGACCGTAGAGAGTATCGACCTCATTACCGCCTCGATTTTGTCGAAAAAACTCGCCGCCGGGCTGGAGGGGCTGGTGCTCGATGTCAAACTCGGCTCCGGCGCCTTCATGAAAACTGAGGCCGAAGCGCGCGCCTTGGCGCAGGCGCTTGTCTCGACCGCCCAAGGTGCTGGCTGCATGACCAGCGCGTTAATCACCGATATGAACCAACCGCTCGCGACAGCGGCAGGCAATGCGCTGGAGATGATCGCGGTCATGGAAACCCTGACCGGCAGCGCGGTCAACGCAGCGCTCTGGGATCTGACCGCGGCGCTGGGTGGTGAGGCGTTGGCGTTGGGCGGGCTTGCTGCAGATGCCAAAGATGGGGCAGCGCGGATTGAGCAAGCGCTGGAAGACGGTGCGGCGGCAGAGTATTTTGGCCGCATGATTGCCGCCCAGGGTGGCCCTGCTGATTTCATCGACCGTTGGCCCGACAGGCTGCCCGCCGCCCCGGTGGTGATGGAATTCCGCAGCGAAAAACGTGGCTATATCGCGGCAATTGATACCGAAATGCTGGGACATGCTGTGGTGCATCTTGGCGGCGGCCGCCTTAAGCAGACAGATCGAATCAACCCTTCCGTCGGCTTGTCGCAGATCATGAGGCTTGGCGAAGAGGTCGATGCAGGCACGCCGCTGCTGTTGATCCACGCCGCCACCCAAGCGGATGCACAGACCACGATCGAGCGTCTGGCTGCGGCCCATGTCATCTCGGAAAACCCGCCAGACCTGCCACCGCTGATTTACGGAAAAATCACATGAACCAGACACGCGCTTTTCTGATCGTAATGGATAGTGCGGGCATCGGCGGCGCGCCCGATGCTGCTGATTTCGGCGATGTGGGGGCCAATACTATCGGCCATATCGCAGCCGAATGTGCAGCCGGTCGCGCGGATCAGGGCCGCGCGGGGCCGCTGTTACTACCCAATTTGACCGCGCTTGGCCTTGGGCATGCGATGGAGGCTTCGGTTCCGGGGGCCGCACTAGCGCTCGGGCGGGGGGGCCTCGAGATCGTCACCGGGCGCTGGGGAGCGGCCACAGAAGTGTCGCGCGGTAAAGATACGCCCTCGGGCCATTG
>CALEMZ010000369.1 GCA_937910975.1 uncultured Pseudorhodobacter sp.
CAAATAGATGAATACCGGGTCATTTCAGAATTCCGGGTAGGTTAAGGCCGTGTTCGCGGGCGCAATCGAGCGCGATTTCATAGCCTGCATCGGCGTGGCGCATCACGCCGGTGGCAGGATCATTCCAGAGCACGTTCTTGAGACGGCGGGCCGCATCTTCGGTGCCATCGGCGCAGATGACCATGCCGGAATGTTGCGAGAACCCCATGCCAACGCCGCCGCCATGGTGCAGGCTGACCCAGGTGGCCCCGGAGGCACAATTGAGAAGCGCGTTGAGTAAGGGCCAATCGGACACGGCATCCGAGCCGTCGCGCATCGCCTCGGTTTCGCGGTTTGGGGAGGCGACGGAGCCTGAATCGAGGTGGTCACGACCAATGACGACGGGGGCCTTGAGTTCGCCCGAGGCCACCATATCATTGAACATCAACCCGGCCTTGTGCCGATCGCCAAGGCCGATCCAGCAGATGCGTGCGGGCAGGCCTTGAAAGGCGATACGGTCGCGCGCCATATCCAGCCAATTGTGCAGATGCGCATTGTCGGGAAAGAGTTTCTTCATCGCGGCATCGGTTTTATAGATATCTTCCGGGTCGCCCGAAAGCGCACACCAGCGGAACGGGCCGATACCTCGGCAAAACAGCGGGCGGATATAGGCGGGCACGAAGCCGGGGAAGGCGAAGGCGTTTTCCAGCCCTTCGTCGAGCGCCACCTGCCGGATGTTATTGCCGTAATCCAACGTTGGCACGCCGGCGTTCCAGAAATCCACCATCGCGGCGACATGGGTTTTCATCGAGGCGCGGGCGGCTTTCTCAACCGCCTTGGGGTCGCTTTCTTGCTTGGCGCGCCATTCGGCCACAGTCCAGCCCAGAGGTAGGTAACCGTGGATCGGATCATGGGCAGAGGTTTGGTCGGTGACGATATCGGGGCGCCCGTTCGGAATGGGGCCACCGGCCTGCATCCGGGCGAAAAGCGCGGGGAAAACCTCTGCCGCATTGCCGATCAGCGCCACGGATTTGGCTTCGCCCGCCTTGGTCCACTTGTCGATCAGGGCGAGGGCTTCGTCCAGCGTATGGGCTTTCTCGTCGCAATAGCGGGTGCGGATGCGGAAATCGGCGCGGGTTTCGTCACATTCGACAGCGAGGCAGCAGGCCCCGGCCATCACCGCCGCCAAGGGCTGCGCGCCGCCCATGCCGCCCAAACCGGCGGTGAGTATCCATTTGCCTTTCAGCGAGCCGCCGTAATGCTGACGGCCTGCTTCGGCAAAGGTCTCATAAGTGCCTTGCACGATGCCTTGGGTGCCGATGTAGATCCACGAGCCAGCGGTCATCTGGCCATACATCGCGAGGCCTTTTTTATCGAGCTCGTTAAAATGGTCCCATGTCGCCCAGTGCGGCACGAGGTTGGAGTTGGCGATCAGCACGCGGGGGGCGTCTTTATGGGTCTGAAATACGCCTACGGGTTTGCCCGATTGCACCAGCAAGGTCTGGTCTTCCTCCAGCGCGCGCAGGGAGGCGCAGATCTGGTCGAAATCCTCCCAGGTACGGGCGGCGCGGCCGATACCGCCATAGACCACCAGCTCATGCGGGTTTTCCGCGACATCGGGGTGCAGGTTGTTCATCAGCATCCGCAAGGGCGCTTCGGTCAGCCAGGATTTGGCGGTGATTTCGGTACCTGTGGCGGGGTAGATATCGCGGGTGTTGTGGCGCGGGTTGGTCATGGCGGGTCCTTTCACAGGGCAAAATTGGTGAGGCCAGCAGCCTTTGTCAGCGCGGCGGAACGGATCAGGGCGGCTGCCACCTCAATATCAGGCGCGAGGTAGCGATCATCGGTTAGCGCGGGTGAGACGGCGCGCAGGGTGGCCACGGCAGCTTGCAGCGGGGCGGAGGTTTGCAAGGGCGCACGAAAGCCGATGCCCTGGGCGGCACAAAGCGCCTCCACCCCCAAGATCACCGAGAGATTGGCATTCATCCGCCCCAATCGGCGCGCGCCATGGGCGGCCATGGAAACGTGATCCTCTTGGTTGGCAGAGGTGGGTGTGCTGTCGGTTGAACAGGGGTTGGCGAGGTGTTTGTTCTCGCTCATCAGGGCGGCAGTCGTTACCTCGGCGATCATAAAGCCGGAATTCAGGCCCGGCGCAGGCGTGAGAAACGGCGGCAGATCATGGGACAGCGTCGGGTCCACCATCAGGGCCACGCGGCGTTGCGCAATCGCACCAATTTCGGCCAGTGCCAGCGCGATGATATCGGCGGCGAAAGCCACGGGTTCGGCGTGGAAATTGCCGCCCGAAATGATGCCTGCGCTGACGACCAAGGGGTTGTCGGTAACAGCGTTGGCCTCAGTTTCCAGCGTGGTGGCAGCAAAGCGCAAAAGGTCTACTGCCGCACCCACCACTTGCGGCACACAGCGGATGCAATAGGGGTCTTGCACGCGGGTATCGCCTTCCTGGTGGCTTTCGCGGATTACCGAGCCTTCCATGATCTGGCGCAAGGCACCCGCCACGTCGATCTGGCCGCGATGACCGCGCAGGGTGTGGATTTCAGGATGCAGGGGGGCCGTAGAGCCCATGATCGCATCGGTTGAGAGTGCTGCCGTGACCAGTGACCCGCAAGCATTGCGCCAGCCGTCGAACAGGCCAACAAGTGCCAGTGCCGTAGAAAACTGCGTGCCGTTGATCAGGCCAAGCCCCTCTTTCGGGCCAAGCACCAGTGGGGCTATCCCTGCCGCTGCAAGCGCCTTGTCAGAGCCCATACGCTGGCCTTGAAACACCGCCTCACCCGCGCCGGTCATCGTGGCGGCCATATGCGCCAAGGGGGCCAGATCGCCCGAGGCCCCGACGGACCCTTGGGCGGGCACGACCGGGATCACGCCATGGGCCAGAAGCGCCTCGATCTGCGCAATCACCGCCCAGCGTACGCCCGATGCCCCGCGCCCGAGGCTGAGGAGTTTCAGCGCCATCATCAGGCGGGTCGTGGCCTCGTCCAATGCCTCGCCCACGCCGCAACAATGCGACAAGATCAGGTTGCGTTGCAGCGTGGCGGTATCTTTGGCGGCGATCTTCACCGAGGCGAGTTTACCAAAGCCGGTGTTCACGCCGTAAACCGCCGCCCCGCCCGCTGCGGCCTTGGCGACCTGATCGGCAGCGGCCTCGACCCCTGTTTTCGCGGTCGGGTCCAGCACAGCCACGCCCTCGCCGCGCCAAAGGGTTTCAAGCTGGGCCAATGTGGTGGCTCCGGGGGTAAGCGTCATTGTCATAGTGGGTCGGGGCCTCCGAAAATGCGGGCATGCAGGGGGTTGAAGCCAAAGCGATAGGCAAGTTCGGCGGGGGTTTCGACGCTCCAGATGCTCAGGTCTGCGCGCATGCCGGGGGCGATGGTGCCAGTATCGGTAAGGCCCAGTGCGCGGGCAGCATGGGCGGTGACACCGCGCAGTGCCTCTTCCGGCGTCAGGCGAAACAGGGTGCAGCCCATGTTCATCGCCAGAAGCAATGAGTTGAGCGGCGAGGAGCCGGGGTTGCAATCGGTCGCCAGCGCCATCGGCACGCCATGCTTGCGAAAGGCGGTAACCGGGGGGGCTTGGGTCTCGCGGATGGCATAAAACGCGCCGGGCAGCAGCACCGCCACGGTGCCGGAGCGGGCCAGCGCCATGGCATCCGCCTCCGTGGCATATTCCACATGATCGACGGAAAGGGCGCCGTATTTCACCGCCAGTTCCGTGCCGCCCATGTGCGAAAGCTGTTCGGCATGAAGCTTCACGGGCAGGCCCAATTCGCGGGCCACATCAAAGACGCGGGCGATTTGTGCAGTGTCAAAGGCAATGCCCTCGCAAAACCCATCCACCGCATCAACCAGCCCTTCGGCATGGGCGGCGCGCAGGGCGGGGATGCAAACCGCGTCAATATAGGCATCGGCGCGGCCCTTGTATTCGGCAGGCACAGCATGGGCACCAAGGAACGAGGTGCGGATGCGTAGCGGGCGCAAACGGCCCAGCCGCCGGGCAGCGCGCAGCATCCGAAGTTCGGTTTCCATATCAAGCCCGTAGCCGGATTTGACCTCCACACAAGAAGTGCCTTCGCCTATCAACGCATCAAGGCGTGGCAAGGCTTGGGCGACCAGCGCATCCTCATCTGCCGCGCGGGTCGCGGTAACGGTGGAAACAATACCGCCGCCTGCGCGTGCGATTTCCTCATAGCTGGCGCCTTCCAGCCGCATCTCGAACTCCCGCGCGCGGTGGCCTGCGTGGACGATGTGCGTGTGGCAGTCAATAAAGGCTGGCGTCAGCAAACGGCCTTGCAGATCATGGGTTTGCCAGCCGCGATACGGGGCCGG
>CALEMZ010000370.1 GCA_937910975.1 uncultured Pseudorhodobacter sp.
CCCGTCAAACCTGCATGGGCTGAGCCTCATACACAGAGTTTCGGATACTCCCCTCACATGGTGTGGCCTTCTTCTCTACCCTTGGCGACTTACATACATTTCGCATACATTCCGCATACAAACGCCGGAGGCGTCTCATATTTTAGTTTAGAATCAAGCCTGTAGAAGTGGTGGGCGATAAGGGATTTGAACCCCTGACATCTTCGATGTGAACGAAGCGCTCTACCACTGAGCTAATCACCCGTTGGCGCGGGGTTTAATCATCTTCATTGTTATCTGCAAGAGTCTCTTTCGGGCCACCATCGCCGCCTTTGCCCCCCCCCCGCGGCGCAGCTTGATGATCAAGATCTCCGCGCCGCCTTCGTTGCGCTGGCGGTTCAGTTTGGTCTTGCCCAGCGGCGGCAGGTTCAACTCCTCTCCCGCCGAAAGCGCATCTCCTAGAACCCCAAGGGCGGCTTCCAAGATCAGCTTAACATCCTTCTTCTTGGCACCGGTAGCCTTGACAACACGCTCAACAAACTCCTGCTTTTTCAACATGGGCGCAGACTCGCTCAGATCGGCGTCATCCTTGGCCGAAACCAGCGCAGGCATGGCCCCCACAACCGACATGGTGGGCACAACAACGTCGGCCCGTTTGATGCTTGGCGCGGGGATGCCACGCGGCGCTGCAGGTTTTGCCGCCGGCTTCCCAGCTGTCTTGGTGGCAGAATTGGATGTGCCAGTGGTGTTTTTGGATGTGGCCATGATGGCTCCTGCTTCCTTTTGTTCCCGGTATGGAAACAAACCTACCCCGCTTTGATACATTTGGAAACGGAGGAAATTTACGCCAAAACGCCCAAAAGACAAAGGGCGCACCAATTATGGCGCGCCCTTTTTCGTTTCATTCTGTGGTCGTCAATGCGTCGTGGTTTGGGCCACAGACGCCCCTGCCGTTGCCGCACGGGCGGCAGCGGCGGCCTCTTCTGCGGCCTCGTCCCACTCCACCGGCTCAGGTTGCCGGACCAAAGCGAGTTTGAGTACTTCGCGCACATGGGTCACGGGAATAATGGTCAGGCCTTGCTTCACATTATCCGGGATCTCGGACAGATCCTTTTCGTTCTCCTGTGGGATCAGTACTGTTTTGATACCACCGCGCAGCGCCGCCAGCAGCTTTTCCTTCAGGCCCCCGATGGGCATCGCATTGCCGCGCAAGGAAACCTCGCCCGTCATCGCAATATCCTTACGTACCGGGATCTGCGTCAGCACCGAGACAATCGACGTCACCATTGCCAGGCCAGCACTCGGCCCATCCTTGGGCGTGGCCCCATCTGGCACGTGGACATGGATGTCGATGGTTTCAAACTTCGGCGGTTTCACCCCGATCTCGGGGCTGATCGAGCGAACGAACGAAGCAGCCGCATCAATCGACTCCTTCATCACGTCGCCCAATTTGCCCGTCGTCTTCATCCGACCCTTGCCCGGCAAACGAAGCGCCTCAATCGAGAGCAACTCACCGCCCACAGAGGTCCACGCCAGCCCGGTAACAACTCCGACCTGATCCTCCGCTTCCGCCAGCCCATAACGATACCGCTTGACGCCAAGGTAGCCTTCCAGCCCCTTGATCGTCACCTTCACCGCCTTGGTCTTGCCCTTTACGATCTCCGTCACCGCTTTGCGCGCCAGCTTCGCCAGCTCGCGCTCAAGGTTGCGCACGCCCGCCTCGCGGGTATAGGTGCGGATCACCTCCAGCAGCGCATCATCGGTGATTTCGAACTCACCCTTACGCAGTGCATGGTTCTTGATCTGCTTGGAAATCAGGTGCTGCTTGGCAATCTCGCACTTTTCATCCTCAGTGTAACCCGAAAGCGGAATGATCTCCATCCGGTCCAGCAGCGGCGAGGGCATGTTATAGCTGTTCGCCGTGGTCAGGAACATCACGTTCGACAGGTCATACTCAACCTCCAGATAATGATCCGTGAAGGTGGCGTTTTGTTCCGGGTCCAACACCTCCAGCATAGCAGAGGCCGGGTCGCCCCGGAAATCCTGCCCCATCTTGTCAATCTCATCGAGCAAAATCAGCGGGTTCGTTGTCTTCGCCTTTTTCAGCGCCTGAATGATCTTGCCGGGCATGGAGCCGATATAGGTGCGCCGATGCCCTCGAATTTCAGACTCGTCACGCACGCCACCAAGCGAGATACGAATAAACTCGCGCCCCGTGGCCTTGGCGACCGAACGGCCAAGCGAGGTTTTCCCGACACCCGGAGGGCCAACGAGACACAGGATCGGTCCCTTCAGCTTGGCCGAGCGCGCCTGCACCGCCAGATATTCGACGATCCGCTCTTTCACCTTATCCAGCCCATAGTGATCAGCATCAAGCACCGCCTGCGCCTTGGCCAGATCTTTCTTGACGCGGGATTTCACGCCCCACGGCACGCCCAAAAGCCAATCGAGATAGTTGCGCACCACGGTGGCTTCCGCACTCATCGGGCTCATGCTCTTGAGCTTTTTGACCTCAGCTTCGGCCTTGTCGCGCGCCTCTTTGGAAAACTGGGTCTTGGCGATCCGCTCTTCCAGTTCGGCAATCTCGTTTTGGCCGTCTTCGCCGTCGCCCAGTTCCTTCTGAATAGCCTTCATCTGCTCATTCAAATAGTATTCGCGCTGGGTCCGTTCCATCTGGCTCTTCACGCGGGTCTTGATCTTTTTTTCCACCTGCAAGACGCTCACTTCGCCCTGCATATGGCCATAAACCTTTTCCAGCCGCTGGCCCACGTCCAGCGTTTCCAGCAAGGATTGCTTGTCGGCAACCTCAATCCCCAGATGGCCTGCCGCCAAATCGGCCAGCCGCGAAGGCTCCCGCGTTTCGGCCACAGCCGAAAGTGCCTCTTCGGGGATGTTTTTCTTGATTTTGGCGTAACGCTCAAACTCCTCAGCCACGGCGCGCACCAAGGCCGCCACGGTCGCAGGCTCACCCGGAAGTTCTGTCAAATCTGCCACTTCGGCTTCAAAGAAATTCGGATTTTCAACGAATTGCGTGATGCGAACGCGCGATTTTCCTTCGACCAACACCTTCACGGTGCCATCCGGCAGCTTGAGAAGTTGCAGCACATTGGCCAGAACGCCGGCGCGGTAAATACCGTCGCTTTCTGGGTCGTCTACCGTGGGGTCGATCTGGCTGGACAGCAGGATCTGGCGATCCTCCGCCATCACCTCTTCCAACGCACGCACCGATTTTTCACGCCCGACAAACAACGGCACGATCATATGCGGGAACACCACGATATCGCGCAGCGGCAACACGGGGTAGCTGGGGGATTTCACGTCGTTCATCTTAGTATCCTTATCTGGCAGGAAGGCCATGGCCCCGGAATGTCGGCAACCTTCGGCTTTCCCCTCTGAAGTCACCATATCTGGTGTTGCATGGCCGAGCTGTCAACCAGCCCAACCCGAATTGTGCCAATCATGCGCCTGTCATAGCGGCCCCGCAAGTGCAGATTGCGGGGAATTTGACTGGATTATGAAACCCTATTGCGGCCCTATTGCCCGCCCGCAGGCCCAACCGGCAAAAGCGCTGCGGCAATCCGTCGACCTTCGGACAAGAGCACATTATAGGTACGCGCGGCCGCCGGAGAATTCATCACCTCAACGCCAATGCCCGCCGCCTCAAGGCTCTGGTAAAACCCCAAGGGCACGTGGGCAATCTCATCCCCCATGCCGACAAACAACACATCAATCTTGCCAATCAGCGCCAGCGGAGTCTCTAAATCCTCCAGCCCGCCCCATGGGCCTGCATCCCATGGCGTCACCAGAACGGCCCCCTGCAACACCTTTCCAGCAATACGAAAAAAGCCCGGCCCATAGCTGTCTATGGGCTGGGCATTGTCATAAGTGATTTCCGTCAACCGCATGTTTTACGCGTCTATATTGGAGAACTGGGTGCCAGGAGTGTCGTCCTTCTTGGTCCAGTCCCGCTTGACGCCCAGATAGAGCACCACGTTCTTGGCAACGTAAACCGAGGAATAGGTGCCGATCACAATGCCGAAAGCAATGGCAAAGGTAAAGCCACGGATCACATCGCCGCCCAAAACCAAAAGCGCAATCAGCGCAATCAGCGTGGTGCCTGATGTCATCAATGTCCGGCTGAGCGTCTCATTCACCGAAAGGTTCATCACGTCGATCAGCGGCATGGTCTTGTACTTGATCAAATTTTCGCGAAGACGGTCAAACACCACCACCGTGTCATTGATCGAATAGCCCAGAATGGTCAGCAAGGCCGCAATGACCGCCAGATCAAACTTGATCTGGAACAGCGCAAACACGCCCACGGTGATCAGCACGTCATGTACCAGCGCTACCACGGCACCCACAGCAAACTGCCATTCAAACCGCAGCCAGATATAGACAAGGATCGCCCCGGTCGCCCCAAAAACTGCCAGAATTGCCGACCAGATCAGCTCTCCCGAAACCTTCGGCCCCACCGATTCCACCGATGGGAAGGTTATCGTCGGATCCACCACCTGAAGGGCAGCTTCGGCGGCCGTGATGATTTCAGGTGTAACCGCCTCATAGCCATCTTGCGCCTGAATTCGGATCATCGCCACGTTCTTTTCCGGGCCAAAACCGGGATCAAACACTTCGGTGATCGTCACGTCGCCAAGCTGCATTGGCACCAGCGCTTCACGGTAAGCCCCTACATCCACCGCAGATGTGCTTTCGGTACGGATCGTGGTGCCGCCCCGAAAGTCGATGCCAAAATTCAGCCCCATGATGGCCACCAGCAATAGTGAGGCAATCACCGCAATGAACGAGGCACCCGAAGTATATTTCCGGTGCTTGAAGAAATCCCAGTTGGTCTGATCGGGAACCAGTTTTAAACGCATTGCTCGTCCCTCACACTTCAATGGTTTTCGGGCGGCGGTATTCGAACCACGTCACCACGATAAGCCGCGTCACGAAAACGGCGGTAAAGACAGAGGTAAGGATACCAATCCCCAGCGTGACCGAAAAGCCCCGCACCGGGCCAGAGCCAACCATGAACAAGATAGTCGCGATGATGAACGTGGTTACGTTGGCATCAATGATCGCGCTCAGCGCCTTTTCATAGCCCAGCTCAATCGCCCGTGCAGGCCCGCGCGCCGTGCGCATCTCTTCCTTGATCCGCTCAAACACCAGCACATTGGCATCCACCGCCATGCCGATGGTCAAAACGATCCCGGCGATCCCCGGCAGCGTCAGCGTGGCACCGATCAGGCTCAGTGTGCCGAAAATCAACGCCACGTTGAAGTCCAGAGCCACCGACGCCATCACGCCAAACCAGCCGTAAGAGGCAATCATAAAGATCAACACCGCACTCATCGCGACCAGTGACGCCAATCGCCCGGCATCAATACTGTCTTGCCCCAACTCCGGGCCAACCGTGCGCTCTTCCAGAAAGGTCATTTCAGCAGGCAAGGCCCCGGCGCGCAACAGCACCGCCAGCTTCGTGCTTTCCTCAACCGAAAAATTGCCCGTGATAATCCCCGAGCCGCCCGCAATATGGCTTTGGATAACGGGTGCGCTGATGACCTCGCTATCCAGCACGATCGCAAAAGGGCTGCCGATATTGCTGGCGGTATAATCGCCAAATTTCCGCGCCCCGGTCGGATTGAAACGGAACGACACCGAAGGGCGGTTGTTTTGATCAAAGGCGGGCTGCGCGTCGGTCAGCTCCTCGCCCGTCACCACTGGCGTCTGTTCTACAATGTAATACTGCCCCGGCTCATCCATTGAGGGCAGCAACAGATTGCGCGCGCCGGCATTGGCCCCCGCATCCGTAGTGCGGCTAACGACCGGATGGAAGGTCAGCTTTGCCGTGGTCCCGATCAGCGCCTTCAACTCCGTTGCAGAGCCGATTCCCGGCACCTGAATGAGGATGCGATCCCCCCCCTGCCGCTGAATCGTCGGCTCACGCGTACCCGCCGCATCCACCCGGCGGCGAATAATCTCTAGGGATTGCTGAATGGTGCGGATGTCAGTAGCCGCCCGCTCCGCTTCCGACAGCTGCACAACGATCACATCGCCGTCAGCCGTCACTTCGATATCGTTCTGGCCAACCCCGGTCAGCGAAACGACCGGGCTCGCCAATGCGTTCACCGCCGTCAACGCCGCCGCCATTCCCTCAGGATTGGAGATAGCGATCCGCAACACGCCGGGCACAGAAGGCTGCCTGCGCACATTGCCAACCGTGTCGCGCACACCGCGCAGCGCATCGCGCACATCTGGCCACATGCCATCAATCCGCGCCTCATAGACATCTGACACCCGCACCTCGGCCAACAAATGCGCACCACCGCGCAAATCGAGGCCAAGGTTCAGAATGTTCGACGGCATCCACGACGGCCAGGCCGCAATCGCTGCCTCCTGCTCTGGCGTTGCAACCCCGCCTGCGGCTTCCACCGCAACCACGGCGTCATTATGCGTCTCAACCGTGCTATAAAACAGGTTGGGCGCGGTCATGATAACCCCAAGGGCGCACAGCCCCCAGATCATCACACGCTTCCACAGCGGGATCAGCAACATAAATTCAGGCTTTCCGGGTTCAGGCCGCAGCCGGTTCGGTTTTTGACATCACCTGCGCGATGGTGTGCTTGAGCACCTTGACCTTCACACCCTCGGCAATCTCCACCTCGATGACCCCGTCATCGGCAACCTTCACAACCTTGCCAACAATGCCACCCTGCGTCAGCACCTGATCACCGCGACGCAGCGCTTCGACCATCGCCTTATGCTCTTTGAGCTTCTTTTGCTGCGGGCGGATCAACAGGAAATACATGATCGCAAAGATCAAGATCAGCGGCATGAACGAGGTAAAGGCACCCATGGCACCAGCATCCTGCGCAAAAGCGGGGGTAACAAACATCAAGAAATCCTCTCGGTCAGTGGGGTTTTTCCCCAGTTTTATCGTCGCGCACCCTATGCGACAGCCAATCGCTGCGCAAGACGGCGCAAAAGCACCTATCGCGCCATATAAGTCCCCCACTGCCGGATGTGTAGCCCGCCCGCGCGAATTTTCCCGCAAGCTGCGGTTCCGCCCCACCACCCACGCTCAATCTCCCAACCAACACGCTTGCCCCATCCCCCGTTTCATGCCCCAATCAAACAACCCTTACGAGCAAGCATATGATCAAAGACATTCCCCTCACCCTCCCCGGCCCCCTATTCTGGGTCGCAGTAACCCTGCTTGGCATCCTCGCCCTCTCCACCCTGATCTTCTGGGCCACAACCCCGTGGCAGGCCAAAGACCGCAGCGATGAGCCTTGGACCCTGCGCGCACTCAACATCTTCGGCCTCATCCTCGCCCTGCCTTGGGCGCTTCTGATCTGCGCCACGGCCGTTGGCCTGTGGAACACCCTCCTCCACAGCCCGTTCGCCACCACCGCCATAGACGCCCGCTGGAACGCCCTCGCCATCATCGGCCATATCACCGCCCTCCTCGCCCTCATCTCCGCCCCCCTCGCCCTGATCCGCGTCTACACCACCGAACGCCAAACCCGCACCGCCGAACAAGGCCACATGACCGACCGCATTTCAAAAGCGGTGGAGCATTTGGGGGCCGAGAAAACCGTCAAAACCCTTGGCAAGGATGAAAACGGCAAAGACATCACGCTGGAGGAAACCAAACCCAATATCGAGGTCCGCATCGGCGGCCTGCTTTCGCTGGAGCGTATCTCACAAGATTCGGTAAAATATGACAACGGCCGCGACCATGTGCGGGTGATGGAAATCCTCTGCGCCTATGTGCGGGAAAACGCGAAGGCCGAGGATGCCAAAGCGGTGCTGGATGTGCCGGAGCTAAAGGAAGATACCACCCCGAAAGACGCCAAAGAGCTTTGGGAAACCTATCACGGAACCCTGCCGCCACCGCGCGAAGACATTACCACCGCGCTAAATATCATTGGCCGCCGCGATGCCGACCAGCTCAGGGCAGAGGCGCGCTGGGGCAAAGCCACGCGCCCGGATGCTGAATGGGTGTTCACCCCCGCTCCGCCCTACCCCGGCGGTAAAGCCGATACCCCCCCAACCAAAGACGCCATCACCGCCTATGAAAAGGCGTTTGCGAAATGGCAGGACGCTCAGCAAACCTATCGCGGCTACCGCCCGGATCTGCGCGGCACCAATCTGCAAAAAACCGATCTGTCAGAGGCGGTTTTGGCCGGCGCCCGCCTGACCGACGCGCAGTTGCAGGGGGCTGACCTCATCCGCGCGCAGTTGCAGGGGGCTAGC
>CALEMZ010000371.1 GCA_937910975.1 uncultured Pseudorhodobacter sp.
AAATTGTGTCGTTCCGAACGAGAAAGTGACCGTATGACAAAGACCAAAAAGCCTGATTTTCGTCCTAACGAGTTTGTCGTGTATCCTGCCCATGGGGTTGGTCGGATCATTTCCATTGAAGAACAGGAAATCGCTGGCCTGCATCTGGAACTCTTCGTCATCTCTTTCGAAAAGGACAAGATGACGCTGCGCGTTCCGACCCATAAGGCCACAGATATCGGCATGCGGTCCTTGTCTTCGCCTGATATGGTGAACAAGGCGCTGGACACGCTGAAGGGCAAGGCCCGCGTTAAGCGCGCCATGTGGTCACGCCGCGCGCAGGAATATGAGCAAAAGATCAACTCGGGTGATCTTCTGTCCATCGCCGAAGTGGTGCGCGATCTGTACCGCACTGATGATCAGCGCGAACAGTCCTATTCCGAGCGTCAGCTTTATGAGGCCGCGTTGGAGCGTCTGACCCGCGAAGTCGCGGCAGTATCTGGCGTTGATGAAAAGGGCGCGCAGAAGACTGTGGATGACGTATTGATGTCGCGCGCAGCCTGAGACATCGGCCACTAAGATATCAAACGGCGGTCCTTTGGGGCCGCCGTTTTGGTTTTAGGGGCGTTAATGCAAAACTGCCGCCAGAACACAAAGCGCTGCGGCCTCGGCCAATTGCTGCGAAGCGCCCAGAATATCCCCGGTCTGACCGCCGATTTTTGCGCGTGCCACCAGCGCCAACACGCAAACCACGCCAATGCCAGCAACGCCCGCCGCCAACCCCGGAACGCCCAGCATCAGCAGCGCCACACCGCCAAGGGCTGCGGCACCCGCCGCTGCCCGCCCTGGCACCCGCCCCACCGATTGCGCAAGCCCCGTGCCGCGCGCATTCTCCATCGCCCACATCAGCACCGCCATCGGGGCGCGGCTGAACACGGCCACGGCCACAATCGCCCCCCAGTGCCCGCCTGAAATCAGCGTTGTCAAAGCACTCCACCGGATCAGCGCCACCACCAGCAGCGCCATGACGCCGTAGGTGCCAATATGGCTGTCCTTCATGATGTCGAGCCTGCGCGCGCGGTCCCAGCCGCCCCACAGCCCGTCCGCGCTATCGGCCAGCCCATCCTCATGCATGGCCCCGGTGATCATGGCTTGTGCGCCCAATGCAATCGCCGCCGCCGCCTGTGCGCCAAGCGGCAGGCACAGCGCTGCGACCCCAGCCACCAGACTCCCCACCACCACGCCCGTCACGGGCCAGGCCCAGGCGGCTGCGGGGCCGGGGTTGTCCTCGCTTTGCGGCAGGGGCAGGCGGCTGAGCAAGCGCAGCCCGCCCAGAATATGCGCGCAGATCACGGCTACAGACACCTTTTCGGTTATGTCGCTTTGCCTCACGTATTGGTCCTTTTCGGCACTGGTCAACTGGCCCCGGCTTCGGTAGCCAAGGTGACAGAAAACGACAAGGAGGCCAGCCCCATGACAGCAACTTTCACCGATTTATCTGGATTTCGGGCGGCTCTTGCGCAAGCACCGGGTGCAGATGCGGCGGCCCTTGCCGGGGCCGAGGCGCGCAATGGGCAATTGACCAAGCCGCCGGGCGCGCTGGGGCGGCTGGAAACGCTGGCTATTTGGTATGCGGGATGGCGCGGCAGCGACCGACCGCAATTGGTCGCACCGCAGGTGATTATCTTTGCTGGCAATCACGGGGTTGCCGCGCGTGGCGTTTCAGCTTTCCCGCCCGAAGTTACGGTGCAGATGGTTGCGAACTTTCAGGCCGGTGGGGCGGCAATCAACCAACTGTCCAAGGCGTTTGGGGCCAAAATGTCGGTTCATGCGCTGGAATTGGACCGCCCGACGACGGATTTCACCAAGGCTCCGGCGATGACGCAGGCGGATCTTCTGGCTGCTCTGCGCACGGGTTGGGAGGCGGTGGACCCTGCCGCCGATTTGCTGGTGACGGGAGAGATGGGTATCGGCAACACCACGCCCGCCGCCGCCATCGCCTGCGCGCTATTTGGCGGTGCTGTGGCCGATTGGGTCGGGCGTGGCACCGGGGTTGATGATGCGGGGCTTGCGCGCAAAGCCGCCGTGGTAGCCGAAGGGCTGGCGCTGCATCCAAGCCGCGATCCGCTGGATGTGCTGGCCTGCCTTGGCGGGCGCGAGATTGCGGCCATGGCAGGGGCCATAGCACATGCGCGCATATTGCGGATTCCGGTGATTTTGGACGGGTTCATCTGCTGCGCCGCCGCCGCCGTGCTGGCCAAACTTGCGCCCACGGCGCTGGACCATTGCGTCGCAGGCCATGTCAGCGCCGAAAGCGCGCACCCTGCGTTGTTGCGCCATCTGGGCAAAGCGCCGCTGCTAAACCTTGATTTGCGGCTGGGCGAGGGCTCGGGTGCAGCTTTGGCGATTGGCGTCTTGCAAGGGGCGATTGCCTGCCATTCGGGCATGGCCACCTTTGCCGAGGCCGGGGTCGCGGCTGGTTGACCGGGCGGGGGAGTTTTTACTGCGCCGCATCCGAATGGGGGCGGGTTTCGTCCAGATCTTCGTTCATGGCCGCAGCCAGATCATGTTCCAACTGCTGCGCACGTGCGACATAGGCGTCATTGAGATGCACGGGCAGGCCCGGCACCCAAAGCTCGGCCAGATCGCGCAGCGCCGCGCGCTCCACCTTGTAGTAGGTTTGGCTGAGCTTGGCGGCCTCATATTCGGTAAAGCCCGTGTTTTCCAGCACATAGCGCCCGGCCCGGATTGAGCTGTCAAAGGTTTCACGCACGATTTCATCGGCCCCCGCATTATAGAGTTCAAAGACATGCGGGCGGTCATAGGCGCGGGCGATGATGTGGATATCAGGGCGCTTCTTGCGGGCATATGCAACGATCTTGATAGCTTTTTCAAGTTTGTCCACCGCCACCACCAGCACCGAAGCTTCAGCCAGCCCTGCTGCATCCAGCAATTCCGCGCGCGCAGGGTCACCAAAAAAACCCTTGGCCCCGAAGCGCCGCATCCGTTCAATCGCCTCCATGTCGCTGTCCAGCACCACGGTCGAGCCGCCGCTCATACGAACCAGACGGTTGACCACCTGACCAAAACGCCCGATCCCCGCGATGATGACCCGGCCACGCTCATCAATCTCATCCGCCGGATGTTCCGCCTCGCGGGTTTTCATCCGCCGTGCTAAAGCCTCATAGCCGATGAACAGCGCTGGCGTCAGCAGCATCGAAAGGCTGATGATCAGCAGTACTATCTCTGAAATGGAGGTGGGCAGGATCGCTTGTTTGCTCGCAAAGCTGATGATCAGAAAGCCAAACTCCCCCGCCTGCGCCAAGCCAAGCGCGAAGAGCCAGCGGTTATGCCCTCGGATCTTGAAGATGAAAGACAAGAGCAGCAGCACCGCCGCCTTTAGCGCGATCATTCCCAGCGTCAGCGAAAGCACCATCACCGGGTTGGCAATCAACACGCCAAAATTGATGCCCACACCCACGGTCATAAAAAACAGGCCCATCAAGATGCCCTTGAAGGGTTGGATATCGGCCTCCAACTGGTGCCGGAATTCCGAGTTGGCCAGAACCACACCAGCAAGGAACGTCCCCAAAGCAGGCGAAAGCCCGACCAGCATCATCAAAAACGCGATGCCAAGCACCATCAGAAGTGAGATGAATGTGCTCATTTCCGGCAAGCGGGAGGCATGGACAAAGCGGAAAATGGGGCGCGTCAGGAAATGCCCGGCCAGCATAATCCCGATCACTATACCCAGCGTCATCAGCGTCACGGCCCAGCCGGGAAGCGATTGTACGAGCGTCATCAAAGGTTCTGCCGCCCCAGCCACCGCGCCATGCCCACCCGTTGCATCTGCGGTGCCGGAGTTGGTGATGCCAAATGTGGAGGCGTTAATGCCATCGGGTATACTGTGGCCGTTTAGCGCCAGAAGCGGGATAAGCGCAAGGATCGGAACGACCGCGATATCTTGCGTCAGCAGCACTGCAAAGGTGGCGCGCCCGCCGCCTGTCCGCATCAGGTTCTTTTCAGAAAGCGTTTGTAGCACGATCGCGGTGGAGGAGAGCGAAAAGAGCATCCCCAGCGTCAGCCCCACCTGCCAGCTAAAGCCCAGCCAATCGGCAAATAGCGCAATGGCCCCCGTGGTTAGCACCACCTGCAAGCCGCCCAGCCCGATCAGCTTGTGGCGCATGTCCCACAGCGCGCGAGGCTCCAGCTCCAGCCCAATCAAAAACAGCATCATGACCACGCCAAACTCGGCGAAATGCTGCAAATCTGCCGTTTCAGTCCCCGCCAGCCCAAGGATCGGCCCGACCAATATCCCCGCCGCCAGATATCCCAAAACAGAGCCAAGGCCCAACCGGACGGCCAGCGGCACGATCAGAACCGCGGCACCCAGGTAGATCGAGGCTTGTAGCAGAAAACTTTCCATTTAGGTCCTTCATGGTGGGAGTTTGCACATCGTGGCGGCAATCAGGTTGGCAGGGCGGCGTCGGGTTTGAACTGATCCATCACAATCTGGCTCTGCACCCGTGACACCGCAGGATGCGGCAACAGAACCTGATGGATCAACCGGTTGAGCGCGGGCAAATCCGCACACCAAACCCGTAACAAATAATCGGCCTCGCCGGTCAGCGTCCAGGCGCTGATAATTTCGGGCCGGGTTGAGATCAGCGTGGCAAAACTGCGCGCACCATCAGGTGCATGGCTCGCCATTTGGATTTGCACAAAGGCCTGCACGCTTAGCCCCACACGATCCGGGGCCAGTCGCGCGGTATAGCCGATGATATACCCTTCTGCCTCCAGCCGTTGACGCCGCCGCCCGGCCTGTGAGGCCGAAAGATTCAACCGCTCACCCAACTCTTGTGCGGTGAGCATCGCGTTTTTCTGCAACTCGGTCAGAAGTCGGGAGTCAAGTTCGTCGAGCAATGCGTAAACCCCGCAACGTTTCTCAAAAAAATACGCGTATCACGCGCATCGCTTCTCAAGCATACGCCAAAATTAGTAAATACTGCGAGACTCGCGCGATAAACTTTTGTTACGGATCGGCGGGTTCGCCCCTGCAAAGGGGGCAAAAACGTTTCTCGTTTCGGTTGAGGCAAAGCATCGCTTCCCTGCTTTCATGCCTGTGGTTCGAAAGTCCGAGAGCGGCGGTTCAACAGGAATGAGATATGCGATGGAGCATCGCTCGGGGATACTTCCCAACCAAAAGGACCACAAGCCAAGTGCCTCGCGCGTCCTGCATTCTTTCCGGCTTAAATATCCAAATTCAACACAGTCCAAGGTCGCCCAGATTAGCCGTTGGGCATCGACAGTGACAACATCTTGCCGCCCTTGGTGTAGCGCAATTCGCTTCGGGTGATTGCGGCGACAGTACCGCCATCAACACGGTCGCCCACGCTCACCTTCTGATACCGCCCCGAAGAGGTTCGGATCAGCGCGTAGCGCTTGCTTTCCGTGCCATAGACCCCGATCAAATTGGTCTTTGAAAGATTGATAGCATTCTTGAAAGTCGCCTGTTTAGCCACATTGGCGCGGGTCGGGATACGCGGGGCGGCGGAAGAAGCCATGACCTCCGGCTCGTCATGCGCCTCCGGGTCGTTGGAAGGTGTGGACTCATTGGCTTTGACACTGGCGTTTTGCGTGGTTTCGCGCGTTGCTTCAGAAACTGCTGCTGTCACCGCGCGCGAAAAATCGCCCGGACGCGCGGCCGGGCGCGGCGACAGGGCCAGTGTCAGCGTGGCATCGCTGGCGGTCTTTTCTTCAGCGATGGCTCTGGCGACAAGCGAGGCCGCCTCTGTGGTCTTCCGCGCCGCTTGAGCGGCGGCCAGTACCGATTGCGGGCGCAGACGCGGGCGCAGGCTGGTTAGGCGGGCCAGCGCGGCATCCTCGGCAAGGGCGGCGTCATCTTGCGCTTGCCCTGCCTCTGGCGCAGGCGCGGTTTCCAAAAGTGTGGGGCGACCAAGTGGGCG
>CALEMZ010000372.1 GCA_937910975.1 uncultured Pseudorhodobacter sp.
ACCCAGATGTGAAGGACATAACAGTCATATGAACAGACGGCAAATCTTGGCCGAAGGTGGCGCCAACACTTAAAGGATGATGCCAGCGGCCTCAGGCATCCAGTTCCGCGTCCCAATAGAGGAAATCCAGCCAGCTAACATGCAGATAGTTGGGTGGAAAACGGCGGCCATGGGCATGCATTTCCTCAGGCATGGGTTGTTGTGGCTTGCGGTTCAATTGTAAACCACATTCCCGCAAGCTGCGCGACCCTTTGCGCAGGTTACATGGGCTGCATGCGGCCACGACATTTTCCCAACTGGTCACGCCGCCCCGCGCACGCGGGATCACATGATCAAAGGTCAAATCTCCCTTCGCCCCACAGTATTGGCAACAAAACTCATCTCTCAGAAAAAGATTAAAGCGTGTGAAGGCCACACGCTTTTGAGGTTTGATGAAATCCTTCAGCACAACCACGGAGGGGATACGTATCTCATCCCTTTGGCTTCGAACCGTCTTGTCATATTGCGCAACGATTGAAACCCGGTCCAGATACGCCGCCTTAATCGCATCCTGCCAAGTCCAAAGAGACAAGGGATAATATGACAAAGGCCGATAATCCGCGTTCAGCACCAACGCCGGAAAATGCCGCAGGGCTACCGGCTCCCGCACGAAACTCGTTCTGAAATCGCCATCCATAGCGTCGCTCAATTCCTCTGCATCCGTCCAAACTTCTGGGCGCGAGGGTTAGAGGCCTCGCCCCTTCATCAGACTATATATCGCGGTTGCATTCTGGCAAGCCCCCTAATCTGTACGATCAAGGGCTTGATTTAGGCATAAAAAGGATAAGGACTCGAATGGCGCCGGGCTATTTCGGCAAACGATCCGCCAGAAAACTCAGGGCCACCGAAAGCCCATCGGGGGCGATGCCATGGCCGGTTCCCTTCATCACATGGCCGTAGGTTTCAAACCCGGCGGCAACCAGCGCATCTCCGGCCAGCCCCATATCCTCAAACGGGACGACCGCGTCCTGGTCGCCATGCATCAACAGGATCGGCGGCTTGGCCTGCGCCTCATGCAGCAGTTCCGGGGCCAAAAGCCGGCCCGAAATGGCCACAACCCCCGCAACCGGCACCGGGCGGCGCGGAGCGACATGCAGGCTTATCATCGCACCTTGCGAAAACCCCACCAAGGCCAGCGCCTCTGGCCCAAGGCCTTCCTCGGCCAGTTTTTCATCCAAAAAGGCGCTCAGGTCATCGGCTGCGGCCAAAAGCCCTTGGCGGGCGGCCGCTTCGGAGGATCCGTCCAGCCACGGTATCGGAAACCACTGCCGCCCCATTGGCGCACCGTTGCACCGCTCTGGCGCATCGGGGGAAAAGAAAACCGTGTTTGGCAAATGCGGTGCCAAAGGGTCTGCCAGCCCAAGCAAATCCGCGCCATCGGCACCGTAGCCATGGATGAATACTACCATGCTGCGGGCTTTGCCCCGTGCGGCACCCTTGCGGGCGGAGGTTAGCTTGCGTGTCATCTGATCCCTTCTCGTGTCGTGGAAACCCGGTAATAGGCCCATAATATCCGGGCCGCAACTGATCGCCACGGCGCCCAATCCGCCGCGATCTGGCGCATTTTCTTTTCTTTGGGACGCTCTTCAAGGTCAAGCAAACGCCGCGCAGCCTCTTGCAAGGCAAGATCGCCATGGGCAAACACATCGGCGCGGCCAAGGCTGAACATGGCATAGATTTCGGCGGTCCAGGTGCCAATGCCTTGCACCGCCGTCAACGTGGCAATCACCTGCGCATCCTTCATCTGAGGCAACGCGGCATAGTCGATGCGGGCATGGGCCAGCGCGTGGGCATAGCGAATTTTCTGACGTGAGAGTCCGCAGGCGCGCAAATCCTCCTCGGTCGCGATCAAGACCGCTTCCGCATCGGTCAATCCTGCCGCTTCCAGCCGCGCCCAGATCGCGCGGGCCGATTGAGTGCTGACCTGCTGGCCGATGATGGCATCAAAAAGTGCGGTAAACCCATCAGGCTTCAGCCGCAGAGGTAGTGGCCCCGTGGCCTCCATCGCGCGCGCAAAGCGCGGCTCGGCCTTGGCAAGCCAATCCGCCCCTTCCGCCACGCAAGCGTCGGATGTGATGATACGCCCGGTCATAAAGCCCCCATTTCGGCACAGGCTAGTCCGGCCCTTGGGGGGGCGAAAGCCCAAATCGGGCAAGAGGTATTGTAGCCATGACAATTTGCCCCTTGCTCGTATGCGGGATGCCGGAATATTCAGCTTGCATGACCCAAGCAGATATTTCCCCCGCCGCCGCCGCCATCTCTCGTCGTAACGTCTGGGTGCTTGTTGCCGCTCAGGCCGTCTTGGGCGCGCAGATGCCTATGATCTTCACCATTGCAGGGCTTGCAGGGCAAACGCTTGCCTCCAATGCCTGCTGGGCGACGCTTTCCATCTCAATCATGGTAATCGGTTCCATGCTCTCGGCCACGCCCTTATCGGCGATCATGCAAAGATATGGGCGGCGTGTGGGGTTCTTGATTGGTACGACGGCGGGCGCTCTTGGCGCAGGGATCGGGGCTTACGGGCTTTATGCTGGCTCCTTCCCGATTTTCCTGCTCGGAGCACTGTTTTCAGGCACCTATATGTCGGCTCAGGGCTTCTATCGTTTCGCGGCGGCCGATACCGCATCGGAGGCCTTCCGGCCAAAGGCGATTTCATGGGTGATGGCGGGGGGGCTGCTTTCAGCGGTCATCGGACCGCAGCTGGTAAAGGTAACCGCAGAGGCCTTTGTCGTGCCTTTCATGGGAACCTACCTCGCGGTGATCATCCTCAATATCGTAGGTTCGTTCCTGTTTCTGGGGCTGGACATCCCCAAGCCTGCCGCGCCGAAGGCGGGCGATGCGAAGGGGCGCAGCCGGATGGAAATGATCCGCACGCCCCGCGTTGCGGTGGCGGTGATTTGTGCGACCGTTTCCTATGCTTTGATGAACCTTGTGATGACCTCTTCGCCACTGGCGGTGGTGGGCTGCGGGTATGAGACTTCGAATGCGGCGGATGTAGTGACGGCGCATGTTTTGGCGATGTATGCGCCTTCGTTTTTCACCGGGCATCTGATTGCGCGCTTCGGGGTGGAGCGGATCATCTCTGCGGGGCTTGTCATTCTGGCGGGGGCCGGGGCAGTGGCCTTGACGGGGGTGGAGCTGGAGAACTTCTTCATAGCCCTGATCTTGCTTGGCATCGGCTGGAACTTTGGCTTCATCGGGGCCACAACGATGCTCGCGGGGGCGCATGCCCCAAGTGAACGCGGCCGGATTCAGGGCCTCAACGATCTGCTTGTGTTTGGGGGCGTTACGATGGCGTCGCTGTCTTCGGGGGGGCTGATGAACTGTTCGGGCGGCTCGGTGGAGGAAGGCTGGGCGGCGGTAAACATCGCGATGCTGCCCTTCCTCGTTTTGGCCGGAGCGGCGCTGATCTGGCTGGCATTGCAGCCCAAAGAGGCGCGTAATGGGTGATTGCGCCCCCCATGTGGGTTTACGCGCGGGCTCAGCGTAGGCTGGCCAGCAAACCAAGGCTCGGCTCCCCCGTCGCGGCCATGCCACGGCTGGCCTGATAGGCCGAAATGGCGGCGCGGGTTTTTGGGCCGATGATGCCGTCGGAGCCTTCGGTGTCAATGCCCTTCGCGGTGAGCAGGCGCTGCATTTCCTGCCGATCCCCGATGGTCATCCCGGCTGCATCTGGGGGGAAACTGCCCTGAATGCCGGGGCGGCCCAGGATGCGGTCTGACAGGTGGCCGACGCCGATCACATAGCTTTCGGAATTGTTGTAACGGGTGATGGCGGTAAAGTTGCGGAAGGTCATGAAGGCGGGGCCATTGCTGCCGGCGGGCAGGATGATGGAGGCCGCGCCATGGTTTGGCACCCTGCCGCCATTCATATCGCGCACGCCCATGGCCGCCCAATCACCGGGGCTGCGCGTGGATTTGCGGGTTGCGAGGGCCGCGTTAAAGCCGGACGGCAGGCGCACCTCCACCCCCCATGGCTGGCCCTTGGTCCAACCCGATTTCGCCAGATAGGCGGCGGCAGAGGCCAGCGAATCCGTGGGATCATCGGCCCAGATGTCGCGCCGTCCGTCGCCGGTGAAATCCACCGCGAAAAGCTGGTAGGAGGTGGGGATGAACTGCGTATGGCCCATCGCCCCGGCCCAGCTTCCGGTCATATTGTCAACGGTGGTGTCGCCGCGTTCCAGGATTTGCAGCGCCGCAACCAGTTGTTTTTCAAAGAAAACCCTGCGCCGACCATCATAGGCCAATGTCGCCAGCGCCGAGATTACCGGCACATCGCCGCGCCGCTCGCCATAATAGCTTTCCAACCCCCAGACGGCGGCAACCACATGGCCCTCCACCCCAAAGCGACGCTCGATCGCGTCCAGCGTGGCGCGGTGGGTCGCATAGGCCGCGCGGCCCTTGGACACGCGTTCATCAGAGGTGGCAATGGCGAGGTAATCTTGCAGGCTGCGCTTGAATTCGGCCTGATTGCGGTCACGCTCGATCACTGTTGGCAAAAAGCCCACGTTGCGAAACGCCGCATTCATGGTGCCGGGGTTGATGCCTTTGGTGCGGGCGCGAAACCCTGCGACCCAGGCGTCAAAGCCCGCGTTTGGTACGACGTTAAACTGGGTCGCGGTGCGCGCGGCGGCCGCGCCGGTGCTGCCCCCGCCGCCGCTGCATCCGGCCAGAATCAAGGCCCCAAATCCGGCTAGGGTCGTTCTTCTGCTGACCTGCATTCGCCTGCTCCTCGTTACATCACGGGGCTGATCGCCCTCTTTGCCAAACATAGGCTGAATCGCGCCAAGGGAAAAGGTGCCCTGCGCAGGGTCGGCTTACCAACGCCCGGTGAAAGCCTGCCACAAAAGCCGTCCTCGGCGCGAGAAGTCTGAAAGCTGAAGGCTTCCATCACCCACGCGACCCGGCTCTTTTGCTGCCAGACGAAGCAGCCCTTCGGCCTGCCAGCCCGCCAGAATCGCAGGGTGGGCCTTTGCCTCGACACCCGCTTTGCGGGCAGCCGAAAGGCGCGCAAGGCCGCGCATAGCCAGCGCCGCGATGCCCTCATCCCGGCCATCCAGCAAGGGGATGCGGCCGCGCGCGACCAGTTCCGGCACGGCCTGAAAATAGGCGGCAAGCCCTGCGGCCCAGCCAAAATCGCGCAAGGCATGCTCCTGCGTCGCGCCAAGTGCCTTGCCCGAAAGCCACATGAGGCCCCCGGCAGTATCCTCAATATAGGTGTCCATCGCGGGTTGATCGGCGAATGCATCGGTATAAATATCCCAACGCCGCGCCTCGATCAGCCTGTCCAGCACATCCAACGGCAGGCCCCGCGCGGTGATCAACTCGGCCAGGGGGGCCATCACCTCATGGCTGCGCACCACGCCCCGGCCTGCGTCCTCAATCGTATCGCGCCACCATTGCAGGCGCATCTCGGCGATCATCGGCTCTTTGCTGGCCCAAGGCGCGCGGGCCACCTCAAGGTTGAATGCGTAAAGGGTGGCCAAGGGCGCGCGTGCGGCTGGCGGGGCAGCCAAAAGGGCGGCAAAGCGCGTGGGGTCGCCGCGTTGCAGAAGGGCGGCGAGTTCAGGACGCATTGGCCACGCCCGAAAAGGCGAGGAGGCCCGGCACAGGCACAAAAGCTTGGTGCAAAGCCATAATTCGCCTCATGGCGCCCCGTCCCGGATCAGTTTCCAGTTAATCGCGTCAAGCAGCGCCTCAAATGACGCGTCCACTATATTGGCCGACACCCCGACGGTAGACCAGCGCCGCCCCTGCGCATCTTCGCTGTCGATGATCACACGGGTCACGGCCTCGGTGCCGCCTTGGGTGATGCGCACCTTGAAATCCACCAGTCGCAGATCGTCGATATAATTCTGATAGGGGCCAAGATCCTTGGACAAAGCCTTGGAAAGCGCGTTGAT
>CALEMZ010000373.1 GCA_937910975.1 uncultured Pseudorhodobacter sp.
GGGGGCACGTTTGGTTGCGATGTAGGGGGGCAGCGGCATTGTGCCCGCGGCAAGCAACGCGGCCTCAAAATCCGAGCCTTCAAGATTGAAAATCAGGCGCAGGTCAGTTTCAGACTTCTCGGCCACGGTGGCCGTCAGCCCGCCTGCAAATTCAACCACTTCGCCAACCAGCAATTTGCGCAAAGGCTTGACGAGCGCGCGCCAGCCGCCCGAAGCATGGGGTTCCATCAGCGTCACTTCGATCTTGGCCGAAACCGGGCCTTGCGCGCTGTTACGGTGGCGCGCACCTATCAGGCGGGCGGGAATGACGCGGGTGTTGTTAAGGATGAGCCGATCCCCGCGGCGCAAGAGGCCGGTCAGATCGGCGACTTGCAAATCCTCCAGCCGGTCGGGGCGCACCACGAGCATCCGGGCTGACGGGCGTGGGCGCACCGGGCGCGTGGCAATCAGGTCTTCGGGCAACTCAAAATCAAAATCGTCAAGCTTCATTCATTAGGGTCCAGTTTTGGTGGCGCGCTGCGGAATATCTCACGGAACATACCGGGGGTAAGGATGGAAAGTGGATTGACCGAGACGTCAGGCTGTTTTGCCGTGCCCTTGATCGTGTAGTTGAAGCCAAAAAGCCCCTCGCCCTTGCGGGTGAAGATAGAGCCAATGGCATTGAGCAGATAGATCGGAGATATCACGCCCTGCAAGTCCAATCGCCCTCCGTTCAGCACAATCAAACCCGAGGCAGACACCCCCAAAGAGGCCCCTACGGCGGAGGCTCTGTTGATATGAATCGCGCGCGGGGTCAAGCTGAACGAAGCCTCTGCTTCGCTAAATTGCAGGCCGGGACCGTTCATTTGCTCCAAAAGCCCAACGACAGAAATTGCGTTGATCAGTTCCGCAAGGGCGGGGGCTTTGCGGATGCGAATATCGTGCATCGTCAGATCGCCATCATAGCTGCCCGCAGCCTCGGTGGGGAGCAAGATTAGTTCCATCGTGCCGCCTTGGGCATTGGGAAATATATTCGCCGCCGAGAACACAGCCCCTGCATCATCCGAACGCAGGCGCACGCTGGTGCCATTGGCGGAAGGCGTAAGGCTACCCTTAACGCCGATCTGGCCATTCACCCGGCCCGTGAATTCGCCTGCAACGCCATCGCCCCGCGGAACTATACTGCTGCGAAACCCGGTCAGGCTTAACCCGTCAGCGATCGTAAGGCGATCAAGTGCAAGGGCAATCGGCGCGCCATTTGCCTCCCCCCCCTGGCCGTGACGCGGCGGCAAACCGCGTATATCCACACTGCCGCCAGTAACAGCAACGCCAAACGCGCGGCCCTTGCCCCTGCCCTGCAACTCTGCCGAGGCATCCAGCCATTGCCCCAGACGAACCGAGGAAAAGCGCGCAACGTCAAGGCTTCCATCGGCAACAAGACTAATACTTCCGGTCGCGCGCAGGCCCGAGGCCTCTAGCGTGATACTGTCAACTTTGGCGGGATTGCCCAAGGTGATATCCAGCGCCAGTTGGCCATCACTGCGCGCAGCTTTCGACCACCCAAGCGCAGGGATGGCCATTTGCAACCCCACGAGGCCAGAGCGCAACGACAGTTGCGGGGGCTGACCTTGGTGCAAATCCACCATGATATCAGCAGATCCGCGCCCTGCCAGCAGCCCCTCGGGCAGGGCCACCCCAAGGCTGGCGGCGGCCTTTGAACTTAACTCCGCTGTACCGGTTATCTGGGACATGCCTTTGAATTCTGGTATAAACTTCTTGGTATACGTGGCGTCGAAAGGCATCGATTGCAATAGGCCCTTACCTGCGATCTCCATCCCCTGCGGCGTGACAAGAATAGACAAACGGTCGGCGCGCAGTAGGCGCCCCGGCACCAACCGGTCCGAGTGAAAGCCGGTGATCTTGCCCGATACATTGAAATCAACATCCTTGATCGTCGTGCCTTTTTGAAGTGGCAGCGTGAGGCTGGCCACCACTTCGGCCCGCCCCTTACCCAAGGCGGTGGGGAGGTTGGCTTTGGTCAGAAACTCGAAAGGCTTTTCATCAAGCAGCGACAGCGCGGCCTCCAGCGCGCCCGTGGCCTTCAGGGCGATCTTGGCGCGGGCAGGTTTTTCGGTGACATCAGGCACCGCAAAAACTGAGCCTGCCACATCAATCAGCCCACCGGATTTTGCCGTGACCAGCCCTTCTTCCAACACCAAAGTATAGCTTTTGCCCTCCACCACCGAATAGCCGCGCCCATTCTGGATTGGTGGCAGGGTCTTGAGAAAGCGCACATCCGCGCCTGAATAATGATATCCAAGCGAGAACAATGGCTCTGCCCCCGGAACCAGACGAAACCCCGCGCGGACGTTGGATAAAAGCCCTTCTTGCACATTTTCCGACACCCAGAGCCGGGTTTTAGGCACGATCTTTGCGGGCCAAAGCGCCAGCAACCGATCATGGGCAATCTGGTCCAACGCGGCATCCACCGCCACCGACCAACCTTCCGGCTCCGCCTCCACCCGACCCGAGGCCTGTAGGCGCTCGCCATGATGGATGAGCGACACCTGCCCAATATCAATGCCGAACGGGTCGAGGCGCACACGGAAATCCAACGCCCCTTGTTCAAAAACAACGGGTTGGTTCAGCACGCCTTCCGGGTCCAGTTGCAGGCTGTCGATCTGGATTTGGGCCAACACCTGCGTCGGCACCCCTGTCGTCACGCCCGGCAAATAGGCATGGCCCGAAGCGGCCAGCGTGAGGTCTGCGCTGCGCACGGTCCATTCTGTAAGGTCGATGCGTTCGCGCGTGGGATCATAGCTAAAGAACAGCGATGCACCGTCAAACGCAACGGGTTTGGTTTGCGGCGTCGGATGCAGGGCGCCTTTGTCGATTGTCAGCGTAGCGTCCAGCGCCGAAAGTGAGCCCAAACGGTCAAGTGTCGTGGCAATCTGGCCTGAGATTGGCGCGTCAAGTACGCCAAGCCATGCCAAAGGGCGCGCTTGATCGGCGATATCGCTAGCTGCCACGCGGTCAACAGTCACGGTCATACGGGCGCTGGCATCGGATTTGGCAGCGATCAGGGTCATCACCGCTTGCGCCGCCGTGGTCTGCCCGCCCATGACCGTGACGCCTAGTTCCACCGCCAATTCATCATCACGGTTGGCCAGTTGCAAACGCCCGTCACCCAACTCCCACTGCCGCCCAAGCATTTGGTCATCAATATTCAGCGTCAGGGCCTGTGCCTCCACCAGACGCAGATGCGAGAAGGCGGGCTGTTCAAACAACGTGACCGCCGAGGCGATAAGCCCTGAAAGCCCCACCACGGGGCCCGGCGTTATCCCGCGCGTCAGCGCAATGTCAAACTGCCCGTCCTCCAGCCGTCGCATGCTCATAATAGCCCCGATCAGGCGCAGGCTTCGAAGCCGCAGCTTGCCTTGGGCAATCGCGCCGGGGTCCAATGCGACCCGCATTTCGGCCAATGACAGGAACGCCGCGCCATCGGGTTGCAAGATGCGCACATCCTCCAGCCTCAGTCGCGGCACCCAATCATCGTCGACCACAAACACCGCACCACCGAGCGACAGGGCCATATCCGGCCCCGCTATATCGGCCAACGCAGTGTTAATACGGGATTCGGCCTCAACCACCGCCCAGACTGGCAGGCGGATAGGCTTGCCAGTCAGCGCAAGAGACGCAAAGACTAAGGCCAAGCTAAGAAAGATCAGCGTTGGCATCAGCCAAAAACTGCCCCGACGGTGACGCTTGTACACTCTTGGCACGCGGTGGGGTTTGGGCCGCGCCGCGTCTGGCGCAGGATGCTCCGGGGTTGTCTCGGGGCCATTGAAGGCAGCCTTTGCAGCCCTATAATCGGGGCTTTCCGGGTCTGTCAGGTCTGGGGGCAGGTCTGGTGGCAAACGGAGGGATTGCGAAACATCTGCGCCCTCTTCGGCCAAGCCGATACCCGGCGCAGACAGCACCTCAGTATCCGCTTTTGGGCCTGTTTGATCCGCTCTAGGATCCTTCATTGCGCAGTTAACCTCTGTTCCGCATGGCTTACCAAACCGCGGATTGGCTTTGCCTTTACATGACATTGCTTAGACCATTACTAAAGCAGTTCCCAGCAGGAGAAAATTATGCTGACCAGCCCAGATATGGCCCCCGATTTCACTTTACCCCGCGATGGCGGAGGCACTGTCAGCTTGTCGGCGCTCCGACCGGGGCGGGTTGTGGTGTACTTCTACCCCAAGGACGACACCAGCGGCTGCACGATTGAGGCAAAGGATTTCACCGCGCTTGGTGCGGCGTTTGCCACCACTGGCGTGACGGTGATCGGGATTTCCAAAGACAGTGTGAAGGCGCATGACAAGTTTGTCGCCAAACATGGGCTTGGGGTAATCCTTGCCTCGGACGAGGCGGGCCAGACCTGCGTGGATTATGGGGTTTGGGTGGAAAAAAAGATGTATGGCAAGACCTATATGGGGATTGAACGGGCGACGTTTCTGATTGGTGCGGATGGGCGCATTGAACAAACCTGGCGCAAGGTGACAGCCAAGGGCCACGCCGAAGAGGTGCTGGCCGCCGCAAAGGCCAAGCCATGACGCAAAGCCTGGCCGAGATGGCGGTGGAAGTGCTGACCACCGCCGACGGGCGCGCCAAGACCGCTTTGGGACGGCAACACGCCGCCACTTGGTTGGCCGCGCGCGAGGCAGGCACGCCCCTGCCAATCGGGCAGGCCGCCCCGCCCGCGCGCCCCGCCCGCCCCGCGGCACCGGAACTGCTGTCGCCGCGCGATATGCCGCGCCGCAGGCCCGGATCGCCCACCGGGCGCATCGCCTTGCTGCATGCGGTAGGGCATATTGAGCTGAATGCGGTGGATTTGCATTGGGATATAATCGCGCGCTTCACCCATGTGCCGATGCCGCCGGGGTTTTACGATGATTGGGTGCGCGCGGCAGATGATGAGGCCAAGCATTTCAACCTGATCTGCGATTGTCTGGAGGCGATGGGCAGCCATTACGGCGCCCTGCCTGCCCATGCAGGTATGTGGCGTGCTGCCGAAGACACCATGGATGATCTTTTCGGGCGTCTGGCCGTGGTGCCAATGGTGCTGGAGGCGCGGGGGCTGGATGTGACACCCGGCATGATCGATATCTTTGAAAAGGCCGGCGAGGCCGGGCCTGTTGATGCGCTCAAAACCATCTATGCCGAAGAGGTTTCTCATGTGGCCTACGGTTCCAAATGGTTCAATTGGCTGT
>CALEMZ010000374.1 GCA_937910975.1 uncultured Pseudorhodobacter sp.
GACGGGCGTGCAGATTATCGAAGGCTATGGCTTGACCGAGTGTACCTGCCTTGTGTCCTGCAACCCACCAGAAGGGATCAAGAAAATCGGATCGGTCGGCCTTCCATTTCCATATACTCATGTGCGAATTCTGCATCGGGATAACGCGGGTGATGTAAGCGATTGCGGAGTCGATCAGGTGGGTGAGATTTGCGTCGCCAGCCCCGGCGTGTACCCCGGATCGACCTATACGGAGGTGGACAAGAACCGCGATCTGTTTGCCGAGGGGGCGTATTTGCGCACCGGCGATCTGGGACGGATGGATGCGGAAGGCTATCTTTATATCACCGGGCGCGCGAAAGACCTGATCATCCGCGGCGGGCATAACATTGACCCGGCGGTGATCGAAGAGGTGCTGGCCGGGCATGATGCGGTGGCCATGGTGGGGGCGATTGGCCAGCCCGATGCCCATGCCGGCGAGATTCCTTGCGCCTATGTGGAAGTGGTGCAGGGGGCTGTGGTGACGGAAGCAGAGCTGATGGATTTTGCCCGTGAGCACATCCATGAGCGGGCGGCGGTGCCAAAGATCATCGAGATATTGCCGGAATTGCCCAAGACGGCGGTGGGCAAGGTGTTCAAACCCGATTTGCGGCGTCTGGCGATCACGCGCATCTATAACGAGGCGCTGGAGGCAGCGGGGCTGCCAGTGCGTGTGGGCAGCGTGATCGAAGACAAAAAGCGCGGCCTGGTGGCGCGGATACCAAAGGTGGATGGGGTTGATGAGGCGGCGGTGACGGCGGTTCTGGGCCAGTTTATCCGGCCTTGGGAATGGGCCTGACGCGCAGGGCAGGGGGCAGAATGCCCCCTCTTTTCCTTGCGGAAAATTCACCCCCTGAGGATATTTTTGCCGAAAAGAAAGCGCCGGGTCAGGCCTTTGTATCTAGCCAGATTGTGACCGGGCCTGCGTTGGTCAGGCTGACATCCATATCCGCGCCAAATTCCCCGGTGGCGACGGGGATGCCGTGATCCTGCATCACCTTTGAGAAATACTCATAGAGGCGGCGGCCATCCTCCGGGCTGGCGGCGGGGGAGAAGCCGGGGCGATTGCCGCGTGTGGTATCGGCGGCAAGGGTGAACTGGCTGACGATCAGGGCGGCCCCCGCGGTGTCTTTGAGTGAGAGGTTCATCTTGCCCGCGTCATCCTTGAAGATGCGCAGCTTGGCAATCTTGGCGGCGAGTTGGTCAGCCTCGGCTTCAGTGTCGCCTTGCATGGCGCAGATCAGGATCAGCAGGCCGGGGCCGATTGCGCCGATGGTTTTGCCTTCGACCGAGACGGAGGCTGTGTGGACGCGTTGCAAAAGCGCCCTCATAGTTCTTGCGCCCAAGGCGGGTTTGCGCCGGGGCGCGACACGGTGATCGCCGCAGCGCGTGTGCCAAGGCTGAGGGCGGCATCAAGCGTTGCATCGGGCAGGGCGTTTAGGGCGGATTTGGAGAGTGCGCCCGCCGCGTGAAGGGCCGCCAAAGCGCCTGCGTTGAACGTATCGCCCGCGCCCACGGTATCGGCGACCGTGACCTTGGTGGCGGCGACAAAGCGGTTTTGCGTGGCGGTCAGGGCGCGGGCGCCTGCGGCACCTTCCGTCAGGAGAAGCAGCTTTGGACCTTGCGCCAGCAGGGCGCGGCCAAGGGCTTCCAGATCGCCGGGGCCTTTGAGCCAGTGCAGGTCTTCATCGCTGAGTTTGATGATATCGGCCTTGGCGATCATTGCCGTGATCCGCTGGCGGTAGCCTGCCTCATCCGTGATGAAGCCGGGGCGGATATTGGGGTCGATCATGGTGACGCGGTTGCCTGCCTCGCGCGCTTGCAGCGCAGCATAGGCCCCGGCGGCCGGATCATTGACAAGGGAGATGCCGCCGAAGAACAGGGTGGTGATTTCTGGTGGCAGGATCGGCAGATCACCTGCGGACAGCAGGCGCCCTGCGGTGTTTTCATCGTAAAACGCATAGCTGGCCTGCCCGTTCACCAGTTTGATGAAAGCTAGCGTGGTCGGGCGGGAGGAGCGGGCCGCGAGGTTGGTTTCGACATGGGAGGCGGCGAGGGTGTCGGCCAGCATCTCGCCAAAAAGATCGGTTGAGAGGCCGGAGAAGAAGCTGGTTTCTATGCCAAGACGGCCAAGTGCGATGGCCGTGTTGAATACCGCCCCGCCCGCATAGGGGGCAAAGGCGGGCTCATTGGCCGTGGTTTGGCGGGGCAGCATGTCAATCAGGGCTTCGCCGCAACAAAGGATCATCGGAGCATTCCTGTGAAAGGGATCGCGCGATTATAGTCGGTTCGATGTATCGGCGTAACCATGATGCGGATCAGGTGAAATACGGCGCAAGGTTGGCGCGCACGCGGTCAAGAGGGGTGGGGCCGGAGGTGTCGGGGATGAAGGGCGTGCCCGTGATAGCCTCGAACGCGTCAATATAGATTTGGGCGGTTGCGGCGATCATATCGGCGGGGATCTCGGGGATCGGGTCATTGTAGGGATCACAGCGGGCGGCGACCCAGGAACGGATCACGTCCTTGTCGAAGGACGGGGGGCGGGTGCCGGTGGCGAGGGCCTCGGCATAGCCATCGGCCAACCAATAGCGGGAACTGTCGGGCGTGTGGATTTCATCGGCGAGCAGGATGTTCCCGGCGGCATCGGTTCCGAATTCATACTTCGTGTCCACAAGGATGATGCCGCGCGCGGCTGCCATTTCCTGTCCGCGGGCGAAGAGGGCGAGGGCAATGGCCGAGATATGGTCCCATTGGGCGGGGCTTAGCAGGCCCTGGGCAATGATTTCGGCGGCGGTAAGGGGCTCGTCATGGCCGCCGTCGAAGGCTTTGGACGTGGGGGTGATGATCGGGGTGGGCAGGGCCTGATTGTCGCGCAACCCGTCGGGAAGGCTGTGGCCATACATCTCGCGCTGGCCCTTTTTATAGAGCGTCAGGATGGAGGTGCCGGTGGTCCCCGCGAGATAGCCGCGCACCACGATTTCAACGGGAAGGATGGTCAATTTCTGGCCGATCACGACGTTGGGGTCAGGGTATTCCAGCACGTGATTGGGGCAGATATCGGCGGTATGATCGAACCAGAACCGGGCAGTTTGAGTGAGTACCTGGCCTTTGAAGGGGATCGCGGTGAGGATGCGATCAAACGCGGAAATCCGGTCAGAGGAGATCAGGATCCGGCGATTGTCGGGCAGGTCATAACAATCGCGGACCTTGCCGAAATAGGGGTTCGGAAGCTCAGGGATGCGGGCGTGATCGAGGATGCGGGTCAGGTCGGTCATTTGGGCCTCCTATCGGATGGGCGCTCTATCAGGCCGGGGCGCGGCAGAGTCAATCTTTGAGCGCATGGGGCGGGGAGTGTATGCAGGTACGCGCGCACTAATCAGGCGGTGCCGCACCGCTGCCCACGATCTTGTCAATGGCGTGTTCATCCGAAGTTGATACTATCGCGCAAGATATATCTGCCCCAAGCGCCGTGGGATTGACCGGCTGTCGGCAAGTCACTGAAGGGTGAATTTGACGCAGTTGACCTTCCCCCTACTGGAAGCCCTATATTCAAACGAGCGCGCACATTTTATGACCCCAGAAAGGTTAAACCTTGAAGCTCAATTCTACACGCCGTGATTTCTTGCTGGGCGGCACCGCCTTGGCGCTTATGTCCTCGCTGTTTTCGAGCAAGGGCGCGCTGGCTCAGGGGGGCTACACGTTTGACACCCCGCTTGCGATTCCGCCGATAGATGCCGGCACCGTTTTGGGTGGCGTTAGGGTGTTTGATCTGA
>CALEMZ010000375.1 GCA_937910975.1 uncultured Pseudorhodobacter sp.
CACCTATTTGGTGCCGCCCTTTCTTGCTGTATTGCGCTTCAGGGCTGCTTGGCCAACAGCTCACCCAGATTGGCGGCAACCTGCTTGGCATCGGCGTTTTGCGCGCCCAGGGCTTTGCTCAACACAACCAGCGCCTCGCGAAACAGCGCCTCGGCCTCAGCCTTCCGCTCTCCCCCCGCCAGCAACAGCGCCATATTATTCAGCGCTCGACCATAGTCTGGATGCTCTTTGCCCAAGGACTTCGCGGTGATGTCAATCAATTCGCGGTAAAGCCGTTCAGCCTCGCTGTCCTTGCCAATACCGCGCAGCGCGGCTGCAATCCGGTCCAGATGGTTGCGAAATTCCGGGTGCTCAGTGCCGAGCGCCACCCGACTGACCTCAATTGCCTCCAGATAGAGCGGCAGCGCCGCTTCATTTTTGCCAAGCCCGCGGCGCAGATCGGCAAGTGTTGCGATGCGTGGTGCAAGATCCGGGTGGGTGGGTCCGAAAGCTTGCCGCGCGGCCTTGATGGCAGACTCGTACATCGGCTCAGCTTCGGCCGCGCGCCCGGTGGCTACCAGCAATTCCGCCAAATTCGCAAGCCGCGTCGCGGTTTCGGGGTAAACCCCGCCCGGCGCTGCCCGGTCAATCTCAATCGCCTGAAGATACAATGGCTCTGCCTGTTGGGCATAGCCCGCCGCCCGCAGAACAGCAGCGAGATTGTTGAGCCGTTTGGCCTGCGCCTCATCCTTGCCGCCCGTCGCCTTTTCACCAACAGCCAACGCTTCACGCAGCAGCTTTTCGGCATCGGCAGGCTTATCCACCATCAAGAACGCTTGCGCCACTTGGCCCAAGGCTTCGGCGCGCTCCGCGCTCACCTCGCCAAACTCGGTCAGTGCTGTTTGCAGCACCGCGTTCGACAGCCCTAGCGCCACCTCTTTTTGCCCAAGCTGAAGGGCGCTAGATTGCGCGGCCTTCACATAGGCATGGCGGGTATCAAGATCAGATGCACGGCGGAAAAAGCCCGAGGCCGAAGCCACGTCGCCTTGTGCCATGGCGACTTTCCCCAAGCCGTAAGCAGCCTTCGCGGCGCGGCGAATATCGGTCTCGGCCTGCGCACGAATGGCAGTAAAGGCGGGTGCCGTAGCGGCGATATTGCCTGTCTCCAGCGCGGCCTGTGCTGCATCAGCGCCCTCGGGCAGGGGCAGAGCAAAGGCCGCCTGTATCTCGGCCAGCAAAGCCCGCGCCTCATTGGCTTGGCCAAGGCTGGCCGCCGGGGTCGCCAAAGCCCGCGAGACGAAATCAAACTCGTGCAGCAGGGCCGCCTGCTGCTGCGCCGTTTCCGCCGCACTCAGCGCGACCCTTACATCTGCCAACCGCGCGCGCAATTGATCGGATATCTGCGCCTCGGTAAGCGGTGCGAGTGAGGCGGTATCGGCGGCAGCTTGGGTCACGAGGTCGGGCATCGGGTTTCCTTCTGTGTGGTACCAGCCCAGTACAGCGACAATGGCCAGACCCGAAACCAGAGTTCTCGGAAAGAAAAGCTTGCGCGCCATGCGAGACGTCCTTTGAAAAATGCTGTCAAATACTTTGTGCCACCCTAACCGACCAAAGAACTTCGCTGCAAGGGCGGAACAGGCTGGACGCGCGGCCTCAAAATCGCACAGGGTGGCGCATTGGCCGCACGTGCCGAACCAAACCAAGCCTGTCTTTTCGAATACCGTCGAAAGCCCCCGCCCCATGCGCCTGCTAATTTCCTTTGCGGCCCTTTTTCTGTCGGTTGTGCTGTTGCAGTTGGGCGCAGGCGGGGTGGCGCCGCTGGATGCGATATCCGGTGTGGCGCTGAACTTCTCCACCGCGCAGATCGGTATCTTGGGCTCGGCGCATTTCGTGGGCTTTTTCATCGGCTGTTGGTGGGCCCCCCGATTGATGGGCGAGGTCGGCCATTCCCGCGCTTTTGCCGCCCTGGTTGCGGCGGGCACCATCGGAATTCTGGCCCATATGCTGGTGATCAACCCCTATGCTTGGGCCATGATGCGCGTGACCAGCGGGATATGCATCGCGGGTTGCTATACGATCATCGAGGCATGGTTGCAGGCCAAGGTCACCAATGCGACGCGGGGCCGCGCGATGGGGACTTACCGGGTGGTTGATATCTGCGGCAGCCTTGGCGCGCAGCTGATGATCGGGGTGTTGGAGCCTGCCTCGTATGTCTCTTATAATCTACTGGCTCTTTTGTGCTGTGCGGCGTTGTTTCCGCTGACGCTGACCAAGGCTGAGCCGCCCGAAATGCCGGTAACCCCGCGGTTGCGGCCAAGGCTGGCGTGGGAACGTTCACCCCTTGCGGCAGCGGGGGTGATCGTTTCGGGGGTGACGGGGGCAGCGTTTCGGATGGTGGGGCCGGTTTACGGGCTGGAGGTGGGGCTGCGGGTCGATCAGATTGCGCTGTTTCTGGCGGCCTTTGTGGTGGGCGGCGCGCTGGCCCAGATCCCCGTAGGGTGGCT
>CALEMZ010000376.1 GCA_937910975.1 uncultured Pseudorhodobacter sp.
GCGCGCGCAAGATGTCAAACCCGCTTTGCCCCGGCAACATCACATCCAGAATCAACACATCCGGGCGCAGCTTTTTCACCTCTTTAACAGAGTCTGAACCGCCGGAATGAATGCTTACCTGCCAGCCGTCGCGGGCCAGGATAAACCGAATGGCCTCCGCAATATTCGGCTCATCCTCGATCAACAAGACGTGCTGCCCCATCCCGCGCTTCCCCCCAAAGAACCAAGCGGTTTGATATGACTATCGCGGCTTCTGCCCCGGCTGTCAAAACCGTTCACGCGATTTCTGCCATGATCGACGGCTCTCGCCGCGCAAAGCAACGCCCACGCGGGCATATCCGACAAGTACTGCCCACAGCCAGTGCTGCGCCTCCCACGCCCCCCCCAACAGTGGGAACCGGCGCGATCAGCATCGCGGCACCGCGCAACTCTGGCCCGGCAAAGCCAAACGGGTATTGCACCGCACAATAGGCACGCAGATGATAGCGCTGCATGGCCAGTCCCGGCATCTCGGCCAGGGCCGAAATCGGTTGTGAGGGTCGTGTCAAAGCCGAATAAAGCGGCCAAAGCGCACAGGCCGCCCCATGGCGCGGCAAGGCGAACCCCTCCACCGGCTTGCGCACCATCAGCGCGCCCGAACCATCACACAGCACCAGCCCTTCGCGCGCGTTCTTGCGAAAGGCGAGGCGTCGAAACACGCTCAGAACATCGGTGCCGAAAGCCTGCGCCAATTGCAATGGGTCGCCTGTGCCACTGGCGTCCAGCGCGGCCTCAAACGCCACCAACGGCAGGCTCTTGGCATCCAGCGCGGCCTGCGCCACCCAATCGCGCGCCAAAGCCCGCGCAGCACCAGAAGCGAGGGCTGAAATCTCGGGCTCCAGCGCCTTTGCACCTGCACCCCCGACCTCCAATTCTTCGAAATGCCAACCACGCTTGGCCAGCCAATCCTCCAGCTCCTCTTGCGGGGCCACCGCCCCGGAATCGGCCTCATGCTCAGACCCGTCCAGATAGGCCACAAGCGCCTCCGCCCCGACGGCAAGCCGTTCGCTGTCGGCATGCAGATTGCTGTGGAACCGCGCGCGCCATTCCGGCTCGATATCCTCTGTTTCGGCCAAAATCGCTGCGGTGGAGCGCACGGAGCTGACGGCCGACAGCACCTCATGCAGGGCCTGGCTCAAATGAGGATCATGGCTGATACGGTCGTTCAGCGCCGCCACCATCCGCTCCAGATGCCCGATCCGCCGATATTGCCCGGCCAGCAAATCAGCCCAGCCCGGAAACCGACCCAGAAACTCGTCAATGCGCTCCAGTTCCGGCTTGAGGCCCGCCGCCATCCCCGCCGCCGCGCGCAAATCCTGCGCCTGCCCGGCCTCCGCCCCATCAGAAAGCAAACGCGGATCTACCCCCAGCACGGTCGCCAGCTTGGCCAGCACCGCGTCGCCAATGCGCCTACGGTTATGTTCGATCAGATTGAGGTATGAGGCTGAAATGCCAGCAGCGCGCGCCAGATTGGCCTGCCCGATCCCCGCCGCCAGCCGCCGCTCGCGCACCCGGCTTCCAGTCAATCCTGTCATCGACATGGCCAACCCCTATTACTCAGGTGAAATTTACACCATTTTCGCCCTTTTACAAATGCTGTAAATTCTCCCCGACAATCGCAATAAAAAGGGGGCGCGCACTTCACAGTACGCGCCCCCCGATTTTTACAGCCCTGTGCTTACTTCAGCGCTTTGTCCGTGATCGCTGTCGTATAGGCCCCTTCGGGTGCCTTGGAGATCACCGGGTCCGAGCCGCCGCCCAGCAAAGTTGCCACCGTGCGATCATAATCGGCCACATCCAGCGCGCCGGTGGAGCCTGCGGTCAGCTTCGCCACTTCGCCCATCATCCGCTTTTGATGCGATTCGGTCTGCGCCCCGGTCTCATCATTGTCGAGCACGATCATCGCCGCCTCATCTGGGTTTGCCTCGGCATATTTCCAACCCTTCATCGAGGCCCGCACAAAGCGCACCATCTTATCTTCAAAGGCCGGATCAGCGAGGTTGGCTTCCAGAACGTAAAGCCCGTCCTCAAGGGTCGAAACCCCTTCATCCTCATATTTGAACGTCACCAGATCAGCGGGCGCAATCCCCGCATCAACCACCTGCCAATATTCATTATAGGTCATGGTGGAAATGCAGGCCGCCTGTTTTTGCAACAACGGATCAACGTTGAAGC
>CALEMZ010000377.1 GCA_937910975.1 uncultured Pseudorhodobacter sp.
GGCGGGGTGGCGATTTGTTCGGCGCCGGGTGCGGGCGTGGCCGATGACAAGGCGGTTTACACTTTTGTGCCAGAGATGATCCGTTTTTATCTGGGCGAGGAACCGATCCTGAACAACGTCCCCACATGGCAATGCGCCAAGCCGGATGATTGCAAATATGTGCTGGAGCATCTGTCGGAGCTGGTGGTCAAGGAGGTGCATGGCTCTGGCGGCTATGGCATGCTCGTTGGCCCCAAATGCACCAAGGCCGAGGTGGAAGCCTTTGGCCAGCGTATCATGGCCAAACCGGGCAATTACATCGCTCAACCCACGCTGGCCCTTTCCACCACGCCCACCTTTGTGGAGCAAGGTATCGCTCCGCGCCATGTTGATCTGCGGCCTTATTGCCTTGTGGGTGAGCGCGTGGAGCTGGTGCCGGGAGGCCTTACGCGTGTGGCCCTGACCGAAGGCTCGTTGGTCGTCAACTCATCTCAGGGGGGCGGGGTCAAGGATACTTGGGTATTGGCGGAGTGAAGATATGCTGAGCAGAACCGCAGACAACCTCTTTTGGATAGCGCGCTATATGGAGCGCGCTGAAACCGCCGCCCGCCTGCTGGCCGTGGGTGCGCGCAATTCGCTCATCCCCTCCTCTCAGGGCCATCGTAGCGAATGGGATAGCCTATTGCGCGCGATCGGTACCTCGGAAGCCTTCGCACAGAAGTATGGCGATCCAGTACAGCGCAACATCGAAAGCCACCTGTTCTTTGATCGTGACAATCCATCCTCGGTGGTTTCTTGCATTACAGCGGCCCGCGAAAACGCGCGCATCGTGCGCACCGCGCTGACCACGCAGGTCTGGGATGCGATCAACACCGCCTTTCAAGAATTGCGCCAGTTGGAGCGGGAACCCCGCTCCGAGCTGGATCTGTCGCGGCTGACGGAATGGACGATGCGCCTCACGGCCATGATGCGCGGCGCGATCGAGGCCACGCAATTGCGCAAGGATGGCTATAATTTTCTTAACGCGGGCTATTATCTGGAACGAGCCGATAGCACCGCCCGGCTCCTAGATGTGAAATATTACGTTCTATTGCGCAGGTTGAGTTCATCGGCTCCAGCCTTGATAACTATCAGTGGACGACACTGTTGCGCGCCATGTCCTCGCACCGGGCATTTCACTGGGCCTATGGCGGTGATGTGACGGCGGAGAAAATCGCGCATTTCCTGATCCTGAACCCGCAATGCCCGCGCTCGCTTATCACCTGCGCCGATGGGCTGGTGACGCATCTGGAACGGCTGGACCGGGGCTATCGCCGCAATTCCACCGCGCGCACGCAAGCGCGTTCGTTGCTGGCGGAACTGGCTGAAACCAAGGTGGAAGAAATTATTGACGAGGGGCTGCACGAATTCCTGTCACGCTTTATCTTGCAGACAGGAAAGCTGGCCACGCAGATCCATGAAAGTTATCTGAGCGGGGATATTCGCTGATGCTGTTAACGGTCGATCATGTAACGCGCTACCGCTACAGCCAGCCGGTGCGTGGGGTGGTGCAAAGCCACAGGCTTACGCCATCAAGTTATGATGGCCAACACATCGTAAACTGGGACGTGACGGTTACGGATGGGCTGCGTGGCGGCAACTTTAAGGATGGTGCAGGGGATCATGTGCAGGCCTGGACCGTGCAAGGCCCGGTCTCCGAAATCGTTGTGGCGGTGCGCGGAACGGTAAGGACCCGAGATACCACAGGGATATTGCGCAGGCATAAGGAGCGCGTGCCACCGGAATGCTATTTGCAAGCAACGCCAGCCACGCAGGCCGATGAAGGCCTTGCCGCGCTGAGCGATGAGGCCGAGATGCGAAGCGGTAGCCTTGCGGCAGCCCATCGCCTTGCGGCGGCTGTGGCTGATGCCATCGCCTATGCCCCCGGCACCACCCATGCCGCCACCACCGGGGCCGAGGCCTTGGCGTTGGGCATGGGGGTATGCCAGGATCACGCCCATGCGCTGATCGGGGCCGCGTGCCATGCGGGCATTCCCGCGCGCTATGTCTCGGGCTATCTGCATGCCACTTCGGATGGAACGATGCATGAAGCCGCTCATGCATGGGCCGAACTATACCTGCCGGATATGGGCTGGGTCGGCTTTGATCCGGCAAATCGCTGCTGCCCGGATGAGCGCTATATCCGGCTTGGTTCCGGCCTTGATGCAGTGGATGCCGCCCCGATCAAAGGCATCGCCCGCAGTCCGGGAAATGAGTCGCTTGACGTGCGCGTTGCAGTACAGCAAAGCGAGCAGTAAGCACGCCGCTGTCCTTCCATTGGGAGTTTTCCATGACCTATTGCGTTGGCCTTTTACTGAATGCGGGTATCGTATTGCTGTCGGACACTCGCACCAATGCGGGGCTGGACAATATCGCCACCTATCGTAAGATGTTCGTCTTTGAAGAACCGGGAGAGCGGGTCGTCGTCATTCTGACCGCAGGCAGTCTGTCGGTCACGCAGACTACCATCGCCCGGCTGCGTGAAATTGCTGAAGACCCGAACGCATCCGAGGAAACCTCGATCATAAAGGCACCCACCATGCTCAAGGTCGCAGAAATCGTTGGCTCCAAATTGGCCGAGGTGCGCGCCGATGTGGATGATAAGCTTTCAATGTTTCAAGGGGCATCGGCCTCGATGATCGTGGCGGGGCAGCGGGCAGGGGGTGAAATGCG
>CALEMZ010000378.1 GCA_937910975.1 uncultured Pseudorhodobacter sp.
GCTGGCTGACGATCAGTTTCATCATCACCCGGTCCGCGCGACCGGCAAAGGCGCTTTGCATGGGCCGGAATGCGGTCGCGTAAACCTCGATCGGTTCTTGCTCCCGCGCGGCCTCTTCTGAAAGGCCAATCGTGCCCATTTCCGGCTGCGTGAACACCGCGCTGGCGAAGAGGCTGTGATCCACCTTGCGGCGCTGCCCGCCAAAGATTGTATCGGCAAAGGCATGGCCCTCGCGGATGGCCACGGGTGTCAAGTTGATGCGGTCCGTCACATCGCCCACCGCAAAGATCGAAGGCACCGCCGTCTGCGAGTAGTCATCGACCACGATCTGCCCGCCGCGCCCCAACTCCACGCCCAGCTCCTCCAGCCCCAGACCTTTGGAATTGGGCTTGCGGCCCGTGGCATACAGCACCGCGTCAAACATCCGCTCGGACCCATCGGTGGCCACGGCGCGTATACCGCCAGACACAGCTTCCAGCCGCATCACATCGGTGCCGCAGTGAATATTTACCCCATTTTCCCGCATCGCTTCTGCCACATGGCCGCGCGCCTCATCATCAAAGCCGCGCAAAATCTGCGCGCCGCGGTAATATTGCGCAACCTCGCAGCCCAAACCATTCAGAATACAGGCGAATTCCGAGGCAATATAACCACCGCCGACCACCAGGACCCGTTTTGGCAAGACATCGAGACTGAAGATTTCATTGGAGGTGATCGCAAGCTCTGCGCCCGGAATATCGGGCACGAAAGGCGCGCCACCTGTCGCCACGAGGATATGTCTGGCGGTAACTGTCGCACCATCGGCCAACGTAACCGTATGGGCATCTTGCAGCACGGCGCGGCTGTCAAACACCGTCACCCCCGCCGCTGAAAGCCCGCCGCGATAGGCTTTTTCCAGCCGGTCCAGCTCCGTATCCAGCTTGGCGCGAAACGCCGCCCAATCAAACCCGCCGAGTTGGGCCTCCCAGCCATAGGCGCGCGCATCTTCCACCATTCCGGGGTATTCAGAGGCAAAGACCATCAGCTTTTTGGGCACGCAACCGCGAATTACGCAGGTGCCGCCCATCCGATACTCTTCGGCCAGCGCCACTTTCGCCCCGTGCGTCCCCGCCGCGATCCGCGCCGCGCGCACCCCGCCAGAGCCGCCACCGATGACAAAAAGGTCATAGTCGAAGCTCACGCCTCATTCTCCCATATCGGAAAAAATATTGTCAGAGGGCGCGAATTCCACGCGTTCATCCTCCACCTCGCCCGAATTGATATCGCGCACGGTCACGCGGCCGTCGCCATGGCCAATGACCACAATGTCGCAGATATCAATGAAAAGTCCGTTCTCAACCACACCGGGGATCTGGTTGAGCACCATCGCCAATTGGCGCGGATTGCCGATCCGCTTGAGGTGAAGGTCCACGATATAATTGGCCTCATCCGTGATCAGCGGCGCATCGCCATTCATGCGCAGGCTGCATTCGCGGCTGAGAACATCCATGGAAACCAGCGTCTCTTCGATCAGCGCCTTGGTGGTTTGCCAGCCGAAGGGAATCACCTCCACCGGCAATGGGAAGGCGCCCAACTGCGTCACTTCCTTGGCCGCATCAGTGATCACGATCATCTGGTCAGAAGCCGTCGCCACGATCTTTTCTTGCAGCAGCGCCGCGCCACCACCCTTGATCAGGTTCAGGTTGGGGTCAAACTCATCCGCGCCGTCAATCGTCAGGTCGAGCCAGCGCGCCTCATCAAGCGAAATGATCGGCACACCGAGGCTACGCGCCAGTTCAGCCGTACGGCTGGAGGTTGGCACGCCCGTCACACGCAGCCCCTCTTCGCGGATGCGTTCGGCTAGGCAGCGCACCATCCAGGCAGCGGTGCTGCCGGTGCCAAGGCCCAGTTTCATGCCGTTCTCGACAAATTCAACCGCGCGCTTGGCAGCCACAAATTTGGCCTTGTCGATCGGGGAAAGCTCTGCCGCCATGTTCGGTCTCCGCTAAACGTTGCACTTGCGCTTATAGGCGAGGCGCGCGCTCGGTGCGAGGGGGCAATTTGGGGGTGAAGCCAAAACCGTTGCCATCAAAGCCCGGTGGGGCCAACACATGCAGGGCCAAAAGCCAAGGCGCAGCCCGGTCACAAAAACCTCAAACTGTTGCGACTTTCGACAATATGGGCCTGCACTATCCCCGCCACAGCCAAAAACCAGCAATCCGCTGCCGATTCACCGCCCTGCCCACCTTGCGATCCCCCATGAATGGCACAACACCGTTCACACCGCCTGCCGCGATTCCATGCGAAATGTCGTTTTCCATCCCACCTTTTGGCCCGCGCTGCTATATGCCGGGCCAAAATCACGAGGTATCTTGCATGTATGATCTGTATTACGCGCCCGACAATGCCTCGCTGATCCTGCGTCTGGTGCTGGAGGAGGCTGGCCTGCCCTACCGTGCCGTGCTGGTCGATCGCCGCAAGCGCCAGCAAGACAGTGCCGCCTACCGCGCCATGAACCCCACCGGGCAGATCCCGACGCTGGTCACACCCCAAGGCCCGATTTCGGAAACCGCCGCCTGCCTTTTGTGGCTGGCCGAGACGCATCCGGAGGCGGGGCTGGCCCCCGCGCCGGGGCATAAAGACCGCGCGGCTTTTCTGAAATGGTTGTTTTTCTTGTCAAACACCGCCCATACCGATCTGCGCCAACTGTTTTACCCCGAGCAATATGTACCTGCCGAGGCCATACCCGCCCATGCCGCTCTGTTGCGCGCCCGGATAATGCGTCATTTCGGCCTGCTCAATACGGCAGCCAGCCAGAATCCGGCGCTATTTGCAGCCCCTTGCGTGCTGTCATACTACACTGCCACGCTGATGCGCTGGTCTGTGCTTTACCCCAAGGGGGCGGCGCGCTGGTTTCACATCGCGAATTACCTGGCCTTGCAGGTCATGGCCACATCCTTGGAAACCCGCCCCGCCACCCATGCCGCGATCAAAGCCGAGGGGCTTGGCCCCACGCCCTTCACTCACCCGCAATTTGCCTGCCCGCCCGAAGGCAGCGCCACCTGAAAGCCAGCTTATGTTTCTCTCCGTCCTCGATATGTTCAAAGTTGGCATCGGTCCGTCCTCATCGCACACGATGGGGCCGATGGTGGCGGCGGCGCAATTTCTGGAAACGCTGCGCAACAGCCCGTTTCACGCGCATGGGCTGCGGGCCACGCTGCATGGTAGCCTCGCCTTCACCGGGGTTGGCCATGCGACCGACCGCGCCACGATCCTTGGGCTGGCGGGCTTTGTGCCGCAAACCTATGACGCGGCGCGCGCCGATCAAACCCTAACCGCGATCAAGGCCACGAAAACCATTGATGCCCCCGGTCTTGGCCCGCTGCGCTTTGATCCCACGGCCGATCTGCTCTTTGACTACGGCCCCAACTTGCCCGGCCATGCCAATGGCATGGTGCTCCGCGCCACTGATGCGCAGGGCGATGTGATTCTGGCCGAAACCTATTATTCCATCGGCGGTGGCTTTGTGCTGACCGCCGCCGAACAGGCCGCAGTGGCCACTGCCAAATCCGCGACCCGCTCCGAGGCCCCCTTCCCTTTTGAAAACGGCGCGGAAATGCTGGCAATGGCAAAGAACTCAGGCCTGTCCATCGCCCAGATGAAGCGCCGCAACGAGTTGCTGTTTCGCAGCCCCGAGGATCTGGATAAAGGCATCGCCCGCGTCTGGGAGGTGATGAATGATTGCATCAACCGCGGCATGGAAGGCACGGGCATCCTGCCCGGCGGGTTGAAGGTACGCAGGCGCGCCAAGGGCATCCATGATGCGCTGATGGCCGAGCGCGGGCTGAACATGACCGCGCCGCACACCATCAATGACTGGATGGCCCTATATGCCATGGCCGTGAATGAGGAAAACGCCGCCGGGGGGCAGGTTGTCACCGCGCCCACCAATGGGGCGGCGGGCGTGGTGCCTGCGGTGATCCGCTATTACCTTGACCATGTGCCGGGGGCCTCCGCCTCCAAAGTGGCGGATTTCTTGCTGACAGCGGCGGCGATTGGCGGGCTTTGCAAGCACAACGCCTCGATTTCGGGGGCCGAATGTGGATGTCAGGCCGAGGTCGGATCGGCTGCTGCTATGGCTGCGGCGGGTCTTGCCGCCGTGCTGGGCGGCAGCCCCGAGCAGATCGAGAACGCCGCCGAAATAGCGCTGGAACATCACCTCGGGATGACTTGCGACCCGGTGATGGGCCTCGTGCAGGTGCCCTGCATCGAGCGTAATGGGTTGGGCGCGATCAAGGCGGTATCGGCGGCCTCCCTCGCCTTGCGCGGCGATGGTGTGCATCTGGTCAGCCTCGATGCCTGCATCGAGACGATGCGCCAGACCGGGCAAGACATGCATGAAAAATACAAGGAAACCTCGCTTGGTGGCCTTGCCGTGAATGTACCAAATTGCTGATCCGGCACCCGTAAGCTGCCCGCGCGAAACGCTTCGTCCTATCGGACGCCGGGACGCTTAAGATAGCCCGCCTCGGACACCGCCGCGTAAAGCGCGAATTCTTCGGCGTTCTGGTCACGAAACCGCGCCACTACGGCGTCACTTAAGCTGTAATCCACGGGCTTGCGCAGGGGCGTCACATTACGTTCTGGCAAGGTCAGTACGTCACCGATCTGGTCCGACAAGAACGCCTCCAACTGGTCAAGGTGGCGATAATCAAACAAATGGTCCACCCGTGCCACCCGCCCAGTCCAACCGACAAAACGGTCCTGCCGCCCCACATTGGCAAATTTTGGCGGCGGCTCGCTGAGGTAGGCAAGCATGAATGCCTCAAAGCTCATGCCTTGGGTGCTCACTGGTAAATGCGCGACGTTCTCGCGCAACCTGTAGCGATACCAGCTTTGCATCCGGCTCAGCGGCTCACGGATCACGGCAAGGGTCTGGACCGGCCCGCCAAAAGCCTCGTTCAGGCCTGCCGCGTGGCGCAGCAAATAGCCGGTAAATCCAATATGGCGCGCCGCCTCATTCGATAAGGGCAGCGTATAGGGCTTGAGCATTGCGCGCAGCGCCAAAGATCCGGTCTTTGGCGTTTCCAGCACGACCAAACGTTGCAGGCCTAAGATCAACACGCAGCAAAATCCCTTTTCATCTCGCACTTACAAAGCGGAATGCCCGGCTTTTTGCAAGCCCCCCCCGCCACAGATCCACCGCCCTCCTACAGACATAAACTGCCGTTTTCATCGCATATTTTGGTCAATTCAGACAGGACGGGCACGCGCCCGCCCGCTACCCCTAACGCCATGATCACAGTCATCGCCCCAGCACAAAGCACCGACCGCATCTTGACCGGCGTCACCTTGATGCTAGCCTTTTGCCTGTTGGCCCCCATGCTCGACGTTTCGGCCAAACTGGCCACCGCCACCCTGCCCGTGGGTCAGATCGTGGCCGCGCGTTTCATCGTTCAAGCCATGCTGATGCTGCCTTTCGTGCTGCTGATGCGGCTCGATTGGCGCATCAGCCGCCGGATGCTTGGCCTTGTGACAGCACGCGCCATTTTCCTGATGCTGGCCACTTATTGCTTTATCGCCGCCGTGGCCGTGATGCCCATTGCCGATGCACTGGCGATTGTTTTTGTGGAACCGTTCATCTTGCTGATCCTTGGCCGCCTGCTCTTTGGCGATGAGGTGGGACCACGCCGGATCATTGCCTCAACCGTCGGGTTTTGCGGCGCGCTGCTGGTGATCCAGCCCTCACTCTCCGCCTTTGGTTGGGTGGCGCTGTTTCCACTCGGCACAGCCCTGACCTTTGCCCTTTACATGCTGATCACCCGGCAGATGTCGCGCTCCATGCACCCCGTCACCATGCAACTGCACACCTCGCTGGTTGGCACCGCTATTTGCCTGCCGCTGCTGTGGGTTTTTGACGGGTCCGGGATCAAGGAACTCGATGCGCTCATGCCCGAGGGGCTAAGTTGGCTCTGGCTGTTCGGCGTCGGGTTCTGGGGCGCGTGCAGCCATATCTGCATGACCTATGCGCTGAAATTCGCGCCCTCCGCCACGCTGGCCCCGCTGCACTATCTGGAGCTGATCTCGGCGGTGGCTCTGGGATATCTGATTTTCAACGATTTCCCTAATCCGATGACCTGGGCTGGCATTGCTATCATTTCCGGCTCTGGTCTTTATATCATCTACCGCGAACAGATGGTTGCGCGCGCCACCGTTACGCCCCCCAGCGCCGAATACTAGCCAGCCGCGCCGCCAGCGCCTGCGCCAGCCGTGCACGCGGCACTATGACCAGCATCCCCGGCCCCGCCATGCGCAGCCGCACCGGGCCTGTGGCCGCGTTTGAGGTGCCAACCCGCCCGTCCGGCGCAAATTCAATCCCGTCGATCGGCCAGCGCAAGCCGCTGCTCTCGCCCCGCAGCGGTGCCATGGGAAACAGGCTGATCCGGTCGCCGGGGCGCAGGGCGATCTCCAGCTCCGGGGGGGCTGCAAACACAATATCCTGCCGGCCGATCAGCAAACAAGGCACATCCGCATGCTGCACCAGCGCCGAAAGCGTCGCCAACTCATGGTCCAACCTGCCACCAAGACAACCCAGCCCCAGCACGAAAGGCGCGCGAATATGCCGTAACGCCTTGCCAAAATCGGTGCTCTCCTGCTCAGCCACCCGGTGCATGACGCCCTGAAACCGCGCCTTGGCCGCAGCCGAAATGCTGTCCATATCGCCGATTACCGCCGCCGGCGCCAAACCCGCCGCCAAGGCGCGGTCCGCCCCGCCATCGACGGCCACCAGGCACGGCGCCAGCGCCAGAGACGCCGCGATATCCCGCTTGGAAACCGGCCCCGCAGCCAGCAAAGTCACCCCTTCGCGGGATTCGACAATTCCTTGATTCATCGCGATACTGTATCCAGATTAAGGCACAATTCTACTGCTTGGACACAAACAATCCTTCAAATTACCCCCAAGTATCCACGGAATTGAACCTCCCCTACCGTCATGTAGGGCATTAGTTTGGTAACAAAGGGCGAGCATCCGATGGTTGGAGCGAGCAAGATTCTAACGGTTTCATATGGTACTTTCTCCTGCACACTGGAGGGATTTGACGAGCCTTTCAACACGATGAAGGCTATTGCCGAGTATTTCCGTGATCTTGCGGCAGATGACCGTTACTTTGGTGCCGAACCTGCCACTCCAGATGCCGCGATGCTGCATCAGATTGCCGAACGCGAAATGAAGCGCCGGGTCGTGGCGAAGGTGCAAGACAATGGTGTGATATTACGCGCCACCGATTCGCCGAACCCCACTCTTGCAACACCCTTGCATGAAGTCGCTCCCGCAGCCCCCCTTACCACCACAGTTTCCGAACCGACCAAATCCGAGTCGATGTTCGAAGATCAGCACGCATACAGCGCCCCTGCAGCCGATCTTGCAGCCACGAAGCCAGCGACAGAGGCCGCGCAAAGTGCCATTTCCGACAGCGTAGCCGCAAAGCTTTCACGCATCCGCAATGCCATGGCCGAAACCCGCGCCTCTGGCGAAACCACCCGTCCACCGATGAGCCTCAAAGCAGCCCTCGCTGCTGCCGAGGCCGAAGAAGCGGCGAAAGCTGAGGCTGAGGCTGCCGAAAAGGCGGAAGCCGAGGCCGAGGCAGCCGAAAAGGCAAAAGCCGAAGCCGAGGCCCGTGCCGAGGTCGAAGCTGCCCAAACTCTGGACACATCTGCCGATGATACATTGCCCGCTTCATTCTCTGAGGCCATTGATGATGAAGACCATGCGCCGGATGGCCATTCTGACGACGGGTCCAGTGGCGAACCCGATGACGATATTGATGCCGATCTTCCTCCGCTAACCTTCAGTGAAGCGGATGACGACGACACACTGATGGCCTCGCTTGCCGCAGCAATGACCGATCCGCTGCCAGCGACCCATGCCAAGATCGCCACCGATGATTCCGTCGAAATACTCGCCGAAGATTTCTCAGAAGAGCTTGTAGCCCTTGACGAAACCACCGTGGCGCAAGCAGACTCAGACAACGCGTTTGAAGACAATTTTGAAGGCGAGCTTGGCGACGACACAGCACCTGTCGAGGTGCCGCTCTCCTTCGGCGAAGGCTTTGCAACAGACATCGGGCAGCTTGATGACATGGCAATCGCCCCCGTCGAGCCCCCCAAAGCCGAAACCCCTAAGGCCGAAACCCCAGCACCCGAAGTCAACGACAAGCTCCGACGCGCCCGCGCGCGGGTCATCAAAATTCGCCGCGTCCAAGAGCCGGAGGCCCACAATGCAACAGATAAGGGCAATGCCGAAAATCCCAGCGCGCTCTCGCCCGAGGCCGAAGCTGACCTGATGCGCGAATTGGCAGAGGTGCGCGGCGAAGACACCATCCCAGATGCCGATTCCCCTATCTCCAACGTCGCCCCGGTGCGCCCACAGCGCCCGACATCGCCCCGGCGCAAGACCACCGCTCCGCAGCCCAACGCTTTGCGGGTCAGCGAAGATGATGCCTCTGTCAAGCGCCTGCTCGACCAGACCAATTCTGAATTCCAGGGCCCGGAAAACCGCCGCCGCCTTTCGGCCATCTCCCATCTCAAAGCTGCCGTTGCCGCCACCGTGGCCGATCGCATAAGCGGTGGCGACAAAGGCCCGACCGATGAGATGCGGATGAACCCCTATCGCAACGATCTGGAACGTGCCGTGCGCCCGCGCCCGGCACAGCTCGCACCGACCGGAGAGCGCCCAGCCCCACTGATGCTCGTCTCCGAACAGCGGATCGACACCCCGCGCATTAAACCCAGCCCCTCCCAGACCCATATCTCGCCCGTGCGCCCGCGCCGCGTGCCCGCAGGCAACCTTGCGCTCACCGCTGAGGACGAGGACGAAGATGATTTCCAGCCAGCAACCGATGGTTCGGATGCGCGCAACATCTTTGGCAGCACAACCAGCTTTGCCGAATATGCGGAAAAGCTGGGGGCCGAAAACCTACCGGACTTGCTGGAGGCCGCCGTGGCCTATTCTCTCCATGTCGAAGGCCACCCGGATGTGTCGCGCCCTCAGATGATGGAGAAAGTGCTCTCGGTTCAGCCCGCGCTTGGCGAAGACCGCGAAACCATGCTGCGTTGCTTTGGCTCATTGCTGCGCGACGGCCGCATCGAGAAGGTCCGCCGGGGGCATTTCTCGCTTAGCGAAACCTCCCCTATTCAAGCCGAGGCACGCAAGGCCGCGCAGGACTGATAGACCGAAAAAACACCAAAAGGCCGGGGATCATAACCCGGCCTTTTGGCGTTGTGCCAAAGCAAAATCCAGACAACTGAATCAGGTCTATTGGGTTTCGCGGTTTACTACAGATAGGCGTGGTCTTGGCATCACTTCCCGCTGTGATCTTGCGCCGCGTCCGGGTCCGGTTTGCCAACGCCCACAAAAACAAAGCGGAATGGCAGCATCCACAAAAATCCAAGAACAACATAGATCAGCAGCTCCAGCCAGAACGGCGGGCGCTCCATCAGGTTGACCATGGTGACAGCGACCACGATGTAAAGCGGCAAACCGATGAGCAGCAACACCAAAGACCAGCGCCGCCGTGCCTTGTAAGTTAGTTTCATCGTCACGCCTCCTTTGCGCTTTTCGCGCATCTTCGGTTGCTCATCGCCAAACCCTTGCCCAGACTTTCACGATGCGGCCATCATGGCCAAACCGCGCCACCCTGACGCAATCGGTCAATCCGCAAACGGGTCGGTAACCAAAATCGTGTCGTCCCGCTCGGGGCTGGTAGACAAAAGTGCGACCGGGCATTGGATCAACTCTTCGATCCGGCGCACATATTTTATCGCTGCCCCCGGCAGCTCGGCCCAAGAGCGCGCGCCTGCTGTGTTCTCGGTCCAGCCTTCCATCTCTTCATAGATAGGCGTGCAGCGCGCTTGCTGATCGGCGGCCGTGGGCAGATAATCCAGCAGCTTACCATCCAGATCATAGCCCACACAAATCTTGATGGTCGGAAACCCGTCCATCACATCGAGCTTGGTCAGGGCAATCCCAGTCACGCCCGAGGTCACGCAGGTCTGGCGGACCAGAACCGCATCGAACCAGCCGCAACGACGTTTGCGCCCGGTAACAGTGCCAAACTCATGCCCGCGCTCGCCCAAACGCACGCCATCGGCGTCATGCAGTTCCGCCGGGAATGGGCCTTCGCCAACCCGCGTGGTATAAGCCTTCACAATGCCCAAAACGAAATCAATCGCCCCCGGCCCAAGCCCTGTGCCTGTGGCGGCCTGCCCTGCGATCACGTTGGAAGATGTCACGAAAGGATAGGTGCCAAAATCAATGTCCAGAAGCGCGCCTTGTGCGCCTTCAAACAAAATCCGCTTGCCCGCACGCCGCGCCTCATTCAGTACTTTCCACACGGGTTTGGCATAGGGAAGAACCTGCGGTGCAATCTCGCGCAATTGCGCCAGCAGAGCATCGCGGTCAATCGGTTCCAGCCCAAGACCACGGCGCAGCGCGTCGTGATGGGTCAGCAGACGGTCCACGCGCAGTTCCAGCGTCGCCTCATCGGCCAGATCGGCCACACGAATGGCACGGCGGCCCACTTTATCTTCATAAGCCGGACCAATGCCACGCCCGGTAGTCCCAATTTTCGCGACCGCAGTCTGGTCTTCGCGCGCGCGGTCCAACTCGCCATGGACTGGCAAAATCAAGGGCGCGTTCTCGGCGATCATCAGGTTTTCGGTAGTGATCTCCACCCCCTGGCCCCGCAGCTTTTCAATTTCGCCTATCAGATGCCAAGGGTCCAACACCACGCCATTGCCGATAACCGACAATTTGCCACCGCGCACAATGCCTGAGGGCAGCAAGCTTAGCTTATAAACCTTGCCATCAATGACCAAAGTATGACCCGCGTTATGCCCACCCTGAAAGCGCGCGATCACATCCGCGCGTTCCGACAGCCAATCCACAATTTTGCCTTTTCCCTCATCGCCCCATTGGGCGCCGACGACAACGACATTGGCCATATTCATGATCCCTTCAAGCTTTGGTCCGGTTGAAACCGATTGGGGTATAGCCCTGAAGCCCGTCGGGCGAAACCACTATTTCGCACTCGGTGACAGGCTGAGGAAAATGCCGCATTCACGCCCTGCCCG
>CALEMZ010000379.1 GCA_937910975.1 uncultured Pseudorhodobacter sp.
GGCACGGGTTGGCCCCCATGTGCAGAGCTTGGCGATCATCGGGTCATAAAACATGCTAATCTCGCCGCCTTCAAACACGCCGGTATCATTGCGCACGATGCCACCACGGCTGGTTGGCCCCTCCACGGGCGGGCGATAGCGGGTCAAACGGCCGATCGAGGGCAGGAAGCCACGATAGGGATCTTCGGCATAAAGACGGCTTTCCATCGCCCAGCCGTTGATCTTTAGCTCCGCTTGCTTGAAAGGCAGCGGCTCGCCGTTGGCCACACGGATCATCTGTTCCACAAGATCCACGCCGGTAATCAATTCCGTGACCGGGTGTTCCACCTGCAAACGGGTGTTCATTTCCAGAAAGAAGAAATTCTTGGCGCCATCGACGATGAACTCCACCGTCCCCGCACTGGTATAGCCCACGGCTTGCGCCAACGCGCAGGCCTGTTCGCCCATCGCTTTGCGGGTTGCCTCATCGAGGAAGGGCGAGGGTGCCTCTTCGATCACCTTCTGGTTCCGCCGCTGGATCGAACACTCACGTTCATGCAGATAGACGCAGTTGCCGTGCTTGTCGGCCAGAATCTGAATTTCGATATGGCGCGGCTGAGTCACGAATTTCTCGATAAAAATCCGGTCATCGCCAAAGCTGTTCGCCGCCTCGTTCTTGGAGGATTCGAAGCCCTCCTTGACCTCGGATTCCGACCAGGCGATCCGCATCCCCTTGCCACCGCCCCCGGCAGAGGCCTTGATCATCACCGGATAACCAATCTCACCAGAGATTTTCACAGCCTCATCCGCATCGGCAATGATGCCCATATACCCCGGCACGGTAGAGACCCCTGCCTCCATCGCCAGTTTCTTGGAGGTGATCTTGTCGCCCATCGCCTCAATCGCAGGGGACGGTGGGCCGATGAAAACCACGCCCTCCTTTTCCAAAGCGGCGGCGAAGTTCATATTTTCACTTAAGAAACCATAGCCAGGGTGCACAGCCTCGGCACCGGTCTGGCGAACCGCCGCCATGATGTTTTCGATCACGATATAGGATTGGTTGGCAGGTGCGGGGCCAATATGCACCGCCTCATCCGCCATGCGCACATGAAGCGCATTACGATCAGCATCTGAATAAACCGCGACGGTCTTGATACCCATGGCCCGCGCCGTCTTGATGACACGGCAGGCAATCTCACCCCGGTTTGCAATCAGGATTTTTTTGAACATAGCAGCCCCTTTTCAGTAACACCGATTGTGCGTGAAATAGAAAAGACCATCCGAGCATATAGCCCGGATGGTCCTTGATGATGTAGCGCCCCTTTGGGGTGGCGAATGTCAGATCGCGGTTTTGCCCCTGCTCAGTAGCAGGCAGGAAGCCCCGGCAGGCCGCATGAAACGCCGCCAACCAATGCGCCGACAAGCGCGCCCTTGGTCTTGCTGCCACCAGTCGCATCAGCGATGACAGCCCCCGCGGCCGCACCGCCGATGGTGCGAACAGCGGCACTGTTTGTGGGCGAATAGGCGTTTTGAGCGCAGCCCGCAAGGGCCAGAGAGGCAGAAACTGCCAGAAGGATAGTGGTGATACGCATGCTGCTAAGCCTCTTAATTTTGTTGATATTACCCATGATTCTATCGCGTTTCTGCGCAAAACAAAGCAAAATATCCAGCCCTGTCTTGCGGTACAAGTTTTCGCATCTCTCGCTGGCCGATTGGCTGTTGGAAAAATCAGCCCCCCGGGGGAGCAAGCGGAACAGTCAGAAGAAAAGCGCAGAATTTCATTATCATGGCCTTTGTCGCCATCAGCAGCGACCGGATCATTAGGCGCGCGCCAAGCGAGCTTGGCAAAGCTTATTTTCCCAACCACATCGGGTTGGGCAAAATTTCGCCAAATCGCCAATGGGTTGCGCGAGTTCATGCCTATTCGTCCTCGTCTTCCCAATCCGCCCAATCATCTACCTCCATCGGAAGAGCATCGGGAGCGAACACCTTGGGAAAGGACGCTTCGGCGATCTTG
>CALEMZ010000380.1 GCA_937910975.1 uncultured Pseudorhodobacter sp.
GTATTTATGGTCGTAATGATCCGTTATTGGGTCTTTGCGGCCTTTGTCATCACGCAGGCCCTGATGAAAGGCGGCGGGTTTCGCAACGCCGTGCGCACGCGCCACCCGTGGTTGCAACTGGCGCGCTCGGTCCTGCTGGTTACCGAGATTTGCGTCATGGTGCTGGCCTATACCCGCATTGGCCTTATCAACACCCATGCAATTTTCGCGGTCTGCCCTTTGCTGGTGGCTGGGCTTGCCATGCCGATCCTTGGCGAAAGGGTTGGCTGGCGGCGCTGGACGGCGATCATCATCGGCATGGCCGGGGTGGCGATCATTCTGCAACCCGATGGCGGGGTTTTCGCGCTCGACAGCCTGCTGCCCTTGGCCAGTGCCTTCATGTTTGCGCTTTATAGCCTGCTTACGCGGCTTGCGACGCGCGATGAGCCTGCCTTTGTCTCTTTCTTCTGGTCCGGGATCATCGGCTGCGTGTTGATGACCATCATCGGCCTGCCCTATCTGACGGCCATGCCGCCGTTTGATCTGGCCATGATCGGGATTTATTCGTTCTTGGCGCTTTTTGGCCATTACCTTTTGATCCGCAGTTATTCGGTGGCCGAGGCCAGTGCGCTGCAACCCTTTGCCTATCTCCAGATCGTCTTTGTTACCGTCATTGCGATGCTGGTGTTTGACGAGGTGCTGCACATTAATGTGATCATCGGCGGCGGGATTGTGGTTCTGGCGGGGCTGTTCACGGTGATCCGCAGCCGTCAGAAAAATCAGGGCAAGGCCCTAAGGGTGTCACAGCGATGAAAGTTCAAAACACGCGTCTTGGTATCTGGCTGATGATCGCGGTGACGTTTGTGTTTGCGATGCAAGACGGGCTGTCGCGGCATTTGGCGGGCGAATACAACGTGATGATGGTGGTGATGATCCGCTATTGGTACTTTGCTGCTTTTGTCATCTGGGTGGCATGGCGCAAAGCTGGCGGGTTGCGCGCGGCCTCTGCCACCCGCCATCCGGTGCTACAACCGTTGCGCGGGCTTTTGCTGGCTGTGCAAATCTGTGTGCTGGTACTGGGTTTCGTCAAGCTGGGGCTGGTTGGCAATCACGCGGTTTTTGCCTCCTACCCGTTGCTCATCGCGGCGCTGTCCGGCCCGATCCTGGGCGAGGTTGTGGGCTGGCGTCGCTGGGCCGCGATTGGGGTGGGGTTCATTGGTGTGCTGATCATCTTGCAGCCGGGCTTTACGGTGTTCTCTCCCTTCGCGCTGCTGCCTTTGGCGGCGGCCCTGATGTTTGCACTCTATGGGCTATTGACCCGCTATGTCGGGCGCCGCGACAGTGCGGCGGTGTCTTTCTTCTGGATCGGCACCGTGGGGGCGGTCGTGACCACCGCCGCTGGCTTTAGCTGGTGGGAGCCGATGACAGGGCCTGATTGGGGTTGGATGGCACTGCTGTGCCTCACCGGAGCCACCGGCCATTACCTGCTGATCCGCGCTTATGAAGTGGCCGAGGCCTCGGCCATCCAGCCCTTCGCCTATCTGCAACTGGTCTTTGCCTCTGTTCTTGGGATCACCGTGTTTGGCGAGGTGTTGGAGGCGCATGTCGCCATTGGTGCCGCCATAGTTATCGCGGCGGGGCTGTTCACGCTTTGGCGGCAACGAAAAGCGGTGGGTTAAGGTGGCGGCATGCTGCCAAAGGCTACAGCTTCTTGGTGAAGGTCAGCGATGTAGGGCTGTCAAACCCCGGATGCGTGGTCGCCCCGGTTTGCTCAAAACCAAGCGCAAAGAAAATGGCGTGGTTCTCGACCAGCTCGATCCGCGATTGCAGTTCCAACGCAGGCAGCCCAAGCGCGCGGGCGCGCGCCTCGGCAAGGGTGATAAGGCGATGCGCATAGCCTTTGCGTTGCCAGGGCGGATCTACTGAAAGTTTGCCAAGGTAAAGCGCGCGCGGTGCGGGTGTCAGCAACATGCAGGCCCGCGCTGGCTGCCCGATCACCCAAACCTCGCCCTGATGGGTCGCTAAATCCTGCGCCGTCATCATGTAAAGCGATGAGGGCGGTTCAATCCGCCCCTCCATTCCTGCAAAAGCCCGATTGATCAGCGCCAAAAGCGCATCCCAATCATAAGGTTCAGAGGGCTGAAACGGGGTCATGGCGGCTTCCTTAACGCTATGACTTTCCGCCCCTGCCCCCCCTCGGTCAAGTGCTTTTCATGCTTCAGGAATTCGGCTTGCCCTTTTGCAATCATGCGGTGGACCGCCGCGCAGCCGGTGCGCTTAGGCGCCACCACTTGCGCGCGCGCCTACACCAACCCACCGCTCGCCAGCCCATGCTACCCATATTCCTGCCCGAACCTCGTGGCCGAGGTCCCAGAAGGGCGCTGCCCGGCCTTAATGCTGCCCAAGGGAAGGGGAAGCTGTAAGCCGCCGCAATATGGCGAGATGTTGTGGATAAACCCGCCGACACCCCTGATGCAGGGTTTGCCGGGTTGACACACAAGCCAATGCCCCAGACCATCAAGGGCTAAGCAGAATCAACGGTGCACCTCCATTGCGATTTAACCGCCTCCGGCTCAATGGCTTCAAAAGTTTTGTGGACCCCACGGATTTGATTATCCATGAGGGGCTGACAGGCGTGGTCGGTCCCAATGGCTGTGGCAAATCGAACCTGCTGGAGGCGCTGCGCTGGGTGATGGGCGAAAACCGCCCTACGGCCATGCGCGGCGGCGGCATGGAAGACGTGATCTTTGCAGGCACAGCCTCCCGCCCCGCCCGTAATTTTGCCGAAGTGGCGCTGGTTATTG
>CALEMZ010000381.1 GCA_937910975.1 uncultured Pseudorhodobacter sp.
GACCCGTTGAAACGGGCAGAGCCTTCAACCGCCCATCCCCTCTAGCCACGCCCGCGTTTTTCAAACCGGGGCAGCATGGCGCTGAAATCCATGCCCTTGCCGCCCTCATCCTCAACAAACTGCGCATAAAGGTCCGTCGCCATCTGGCCCATCGGCGTATCCGCATCGGCAGTTTCCGCCGCTTGTTGGCTCAGGCGCAGGTCCTTGAGCATCAACTCCGCCGCGAATCCCGGCTTATATCCATTGTCCGCCGGGCTTTTAGGCCCCACACCGGGGGCCGGGCAATAGGCGTTCATCGCCCAGGAATAGCCCGACGAAGTGGACACCACGTTAAACATTTTCTCGCGCGAAAGCCCAAGCTTGTCTGCCAGAGCAAAGGCCTCGCAGGTCGCAATCATGGTAACGCCAAGGATCATATTGTTGCATATTTTAGCCGATTGCCCAGCCCCCGCCGCCCCGCAATGTACGGCCTTTTGCCCCATGATCTCGAACAAGGGCTGCACCTTGGCAAAGGCCTCCTCGGTGCCGCCCACCATAAAGGTCAGTGTACCTGCCGTGGCCCCACCGACGCCGCCCGAAACCGGCGCATCCAGCGCGCCAAGCCCCGCCGCCGCCGCCATATCGGCGACTGCCCGTGCGCTCTCCACATCCACGGTAGAGCAATCGCAAAATACTGCTCCATCGGCCATTTCCGGGATCACCTGTGCAGCCACATAGCGCAAGATCGTGCCATTGGGCAGCATACTTATCACCACCTCCGCGCCACTTACTGCCAGAGCCGAGGACGTTGCCGCAGTCACTCCGCTGGGCATCGGGGCTATCAAATCAAATCCAACAACCTCATGTCCTGCGCCTGCCAGATTGGCCGCCATAGGCCCTCCCATATTGCCCAAGCCGATAAACCCGATTTTCATGCCACTCTCTCCTCGAATGTCAGTGCCGAAGCCCCCAAGGGCATCAGCATTTTGGATACATCAACCGCCGGTACCGCCTCTGGCGTGCCATGCCGCCAGTGCGGCTTGCGGTCTTTATCTATAATGGCTGCGCGAATTCCTTCAAGAAAATCCGTATGTTCCATGGCTCTGTAGGTGAAACGATACTCCAACCCCAATGCGGTGCGAATGTCTGGGTTGCCTCCCAGTCGATGTAACATCTCCACCACGCAGCTCATCGATAGGGGCGCATTGCGGCCCAGTAACTTCAACGCCTCGACAGTAAAAGGGCTATTATCCAAGCGCAAGGAGCGCAGAATATCGCCGAAACTCTCACCACTAAAATGCGTGTCGATCTGGCCTTGTTGTGATGCTAACACACCGGGGGCAGGGGTCTTGCCCACCACCTCGGCCAAGCCACTCGCAACCATCACGGCCTTCGCCGCCTCCCATTCCGCTTCTGGCAAAAACACATCAGCAAAGCCCGCATAAATTGCATCTGCCGGCCCCATCCGAGCGCCCGTCGTACCCAGATATTCCCCCACACGGCCCGGTGCCAGCGCCAGTATCATTGAGCCACCTACATCGGGGATCAACCCGATTCCACATTCCGGCATGGCAATTTGCGCGCTTTCGCCAACAATACGCAGCCCCGCATGACATCCCACACCGACACCGCCGCCCATGGTGAAACCCTGCAAAAAGCTGACCGTGGGCTTGGGAAACTCAAACAACTGCGCGTTCATCCGGTATTCATCGGCCCAGAAACGGCGGCCATAGGCGTAATCGCCCGCCATGCCGGAGGCATACATCTCGGCGATATCGCCGCCTGAACAAAAGGCGCGCGTCCCTTCGGCGTCTATTATCACCAAAGCCACCGCCGGATCATCGCGCCAGGCCTTCAGGGCCGAGGCAATCTCAAGGCACATCGCATAGGTCAGCGCATTGAGCGCCTGCGGGCGTGTCAATGTGATGCGCCCCGCGCGCCCTTCGATCCGAATGGAAATATCGCTCATCTTGCCGCCAACATCTGGCGGCTGATAATTAGCCGCATGATCTCATTAGTGCCCTCAAGGATCTGATGCACCCGTAAATCCCGCACAATCTTCTCAATTCCATAATCGGCCAGATAGCCATAGCCACCGTGCATTTGCAGACAACCATTGGCCACGTCAAAGCAGGCATCCGTAACATAAAGCTTTGCCATAGCGCAGAATTTCGTGGCCTCCGGCGCGCCCGCATCCAGCAAGCCCGCAGCATGGCGCAAGAAGACGCGCGCGGTTTGAAGCTTTACCTCCATATCGGCAAGCCGGAATTGCAGGGCCTGAAACTGGTCAATGCTTTTCCCAAAAGCGCGGCGCTCTCCCATATAGGTCAGGGTTGCATCCAACGCCGCCTGCGCGCCGCCCAATGCACAGGCCGCGATGTTCAGGCGGCCCCCATCCAGCCCTGCCATCGCATAGGCAAAGCCGCGCCCTTCCTCGCCCAAAAGGTTCGCATGTGGCACCAGGCAATCATCCAGCTGTACTTGCCTTGTGGGCTGCGCGCGCCAGCCCATCTTGTCCTCCAGCCCGCCAAAGGAAAGCCCCGCCGTGCCATCCTCCACAATCAAGGTCGAAATGCCCTTCGGCCCGTCCTCGCCCGTCCGGCTCATCACGATATAAGCGTCTGAATAGCCGCCTCCCGATATGAACGCCTTGGTTCCGGTCAACCGATAGCCTTCATTCCCCTTTGCCGCCCGCGTTGTTAGTGCCGCGGCATCCGAGCCGGATCCCGGCTCCGTCAAGCAATAGGAGAATACAGTTTCCATAGTGCAAATTTTTGGCAACCAGCGCGCCTTGGCCTCATCGCTGCCAAACTTGTCAATCATCCCACCGCACATGTTATGTATCGACAGAAACGCTGCGACCGAAGGGCAAGCCATCGACAATGCCTCAAACACCAAAGTCGCATCCAGTCGGTTCAACCCCGAACCGCCATAGGGCTCGGAAACATAGATCCCGCCCAGCCCAAGGGCTGCCACTTCTGGCCACAGGCTTTTTGGAATATCCCCCGCCTTCTCCCAATCCCGCGCGAAAGGCGCGATCTTTTCTTGCCCAAAGCCGTGGGCCATTTCAAAAATCGCTTGCTGCTCTTCGGTCAGGGATAGGGTCATCGCACGCCTCTCAACTCGGATAAAAGGTAATTGACGGCTGTTTAATTCAAGAGTTTTGCAGCACTGTTTCACGCCACTTATTTGGCTGAAAGCATCCACAGGGGAGGAGGCGCGTGCGCCCCCTCCGTTGAATCACATCAATCCATAGCCTTAAAGTTGAACTCGCCACCTTCTTTGATGCCCGAAGGCCAGCGTGCTGTTACGGTCTTGGTCCGGGTGTAAAACCGGAACGCATCCGGCCCGTGCTGGTTCAAA